>JBEKDW010000084.1:0-8725 GCA_050014155.1 Anaerolineales bacterium | reverse complement strand
AATCGAGAGCGCCGCCCCGCCCCGCGCGTCGCCGTCCATTTTGGTGAGGATCAACCCGGTAAGAGCGACCGCATTGTGGAACCCCTCGGCGATGCGCACCGCCTCCTGGCCCGTCATCGCATCCGCCACCAGCAAAGATTCAACCGGATGGACCGCCTCTTTAATGGAAGCGAGTTCGGCCATCAGGGCGTCGTCGATCTGCTGCCGGCCGGCGGTGTCCAGAAGGACCAACGTATCCCCTTCGCGATTGGCCTGCTCGAGCGCGTCGACGCATATTTGCACCGGGGTCTTCCCGCCCTCGGAGTACACCGATACGCCGATCTGCTGTCCGAGGATCTGCAACTGGCGCACGGCGGCTGGCCGCTGGGTATCGGCCGCGACAAGCAATGGCCGCTCCCCGTCGGAGCGGAATATTTTGGCGAGCTTGGCGGCGGTGGTGGTCTTGCCGGAACCCTGCAGGCCGGCCAGCAGAACCGTTCGCGGTTTTGGACCGGTGAGTTTCCAAGGAACGTTTGGCCCGAGCGTTGCGGCAAGCTCCTCGTGGACGATTTTGATCACCTGCTGCGCGGGATTGAGCGCCCGGGAGACGTCGCTGCCCACCGCGCGGACGCGGACGCGCGCGAGAAAATCCTTGACCACGGCAAAGTGCACGTCGGCTTCGAGCAGCGCCAACCGGACTTCGCGCAACGCGGCGTCGACGTCCGCTTCGCTCAGCGCGCCGTGCCGGGAGAGCCGGCGGAAAATTTCCTGCAATCGGTTGGAGAGGGTTTCGAGCATATCGGCTCAGCAAAACCGCCGTCCGCAGACGTCCGCGGAACGGCGGAAGAATAACCGGCTGGAACGTCCGGCATTGTATCGGCAAGGAGAGGGGCGGTCAAGCTGCGACCGCCCCGGATTTCTTCTGCGAGTTATTGCCCCGCATCTCCTCCTTTCTTTCCGGACACATCTTTCGAAACGTTCCGGCTTACAGAAAAGAATGATATTCTTTGCTGCATACCGGTGCAAGGAAAATCGGCGCTTCATAGGAAAATCGTAGGCCACTCGAACGGATCGGGTAGGATTCGCCCTCATGAACTGTTAAGAATTTTCGGAAAGAAACTCTTTTATCGCAAAATATTGGCATTATTATCGGAGCGATTGGAGAGATGCAGGAATATAAGTATTTAAAACAACTAAAATACATTTAGCAACCACATTAAGATTAGTTTTTCTTGTTGGAAGGCCGCGACTCCTCGCCCCTTACAGGGCTCGGAGTGACATTTTTCAGAAAATTCTTTTTTTTTTAATGTTATTCCGTGTAATCCGCCATTTTCCGCGCCCGCCCCGCGAGTGCGAAGCACGAACGGGGAAATCCATGTACTGGTCTACCGTTTTCTTACACTCTTTGATAAATCGTTTTTAATTCCACCGATTTAAAAATATCCGGGATATAAATCTTCTCTTCCGGGAAAATGGTTTCCCAAGAATGGGCAAACTCGTGCGGGTCCATCCGCCGGAAGAGCCCTTCACCCAAACGCGGCGGGGCCAGCATCGGCCGGAGCGGGCGCTCCAGTGGCGAGAAGAAGTCATCCCAATGAATAAGGATAACCGCCTTTGGTTTGACCTTTGCAATCACACTCCTCCACGCTTCCGGCCGGCGGGAAGCCGTGATCACCAGAACATCCGCCGCCGGTGCGCCCTCCGGAGACGGTGTGTTCCAGAACAGGATCGACTGCCCGCCGGCGGATACCCGGTAGGAATACATGGAATCCATGCGGAAGTCGCTGAGTTTCAAAGGGGGATTCAACCGCTTGGGCAAGCGTCCGATATGAGGAATTATTCCGGCAATCCGGTTGTGTTCTCCGGAAAACACGTCCACCGAGAATGGACCTTCCTGGAAATTATCGCCCGGATGAATAATCCGGATTTTGCCTGAGGAAATGCCGTGCGCCAAAAGAAGCGCGCTTGCATTGGGCGAACCGTAAGCCGTTGCCCCGAGTTCCCGGCACACTGTCGGGATATCCATCAAGTGATCGAAGTGCGGGTGAGTGACCAGCACGGCCCGCGCGGGGGAGAGATGGCGGAGCACTAATCCCCGATTGGGATGCGGGGTGCCGAAGAAAATGTACCGAAACGGAACGCGGGAGAGATAGGGATCCACCAGCAGCCGTTCACCGCCGCATTCCAATTCCACTCCGGCGGCGCCCAACCACCGAAAGCGCAATCCGTCCGTCATGATGTGGAT
Source organism: Anaerolineales bacterium (assembly GCA_050014155.1). Taxonomy (GTDB): domain Bacteria; phylum Chloroflexota; class Anaerolineae; order Anaerolineales; family RBG-16-64-43; genus FEN-1073. Next base: position 6,501 of record JBEKDW010000084.1, on the reverse strand, counting down.
TTTATCGCTTCTGTGCAATGTTGTATCGAAGAATGCGCCACCGATCCCTCGCGGCCTACGGCCCCTCGGGATGACATACTGCGGGCGTCATTCCGAGGCGCCGATCTTTGGCGCCGAGGAATCGCGGACTGCTTCCACAAATCGTGCTGGTTAGCTTCCACACGTTACCGATTCCTCGGGGTCCACGACCCCTCGGAATGACACACTTAGGTCGTCCAAAAGAATACCCCTCCTTATAAAATGTCATTCCGAGGCGCCGGTTCTTGGCGCCGAGGAATCGCGGGCTTCTTCCATAAATCGTGCTGGTTAGCTTCCACACATTACCGATCCCTCCCTTCGCTATGCTCAGGGCAGGCGCGGCCTACGGCTCCTCGGGATGACATACTGCATGTGTCATTCCGAGGCCGCTTCAGCGGCCGAGGAATCGCAAACTTTGATTAGGATTTTACGTTTTCAAATATATGGAAAACAATTTGATGAAGGATCGTGAATTCGGGTGGCGCTATTTTTTCTAGAAGCACCGCGTGCTCCCGGTCGAATTCCGCCACTCGCTCCGGTGGCAGACTAGCCCCGACCCCGCGGCAGGCGCGAATCCGTCCGCGCCAAGATTCCCGTGAGAATGGCAAAGCCGATTCATAGGTATGAAATGTTGTCAACCGGAAGGCGGCCAGCGATTCCATAAGCTCCGGCGGGGTCGTCCCGTCATAATCCGCACCGGTCCAGTGGGGATTAAATTTCAAAACCAACGCTTCACTCATCCGCGCGATCGGATCCCTGCGGGGCAGCCAGTTCAAATGGGTCAACACCAGCCGGCCGCGATCTTTTAATATTCGCTTCAACCTCGGAACCAGAAGGCGCGTATCGAAATACATCCACGATTGGCCCGCCGTGGCCGCGTCGAAAGAGTCCGGTGCATAATCGATATTTTCCGCATTGGAAACCGTGTATGTGATTTCGAGTTGTTCTTCGGCCGACAATCGTCTGGCCTCCCGAATTTGATCTTCGGCAATGTCCACGCCCGTAACCAGCGCACCTCTTTCCGCAAACACCCTGGCCAACACGCCGGTGCCCGTCCCCAGGTCGAGGATCTTCTGACCAGGGACACCGATCCCGAGATGGGATAGCAGATCGTAGAACTCCTCGGGATATCCCGGCCGGTAGGCGGCGTAATCGCGCGAGGTTTTTCCCCAATCGGAAAAGTTGCCGTTGTCCATATGATCCATTTTCAAATCGGACTCCAATTTCCCGGACGAGTAGGATTTTACCTTTTTAATGTCATTCCGAGGCCGCTTTAGCAGCCGAGGAATCGCAGACTGCTTCCACAAATCATGCTGATCCTTTTCCACGCAATACCGATTCCTCGGCCTTCTTCGAAGGCCTCGGAATGACACACTTTATATGTCATTCCGACCCCGAGCCAGAGGCGAGGGGGAGGAATCGGTAACGCGCGGGCACATTTCCACCTCCGTTTTTCATCACTCCAATGGAAGATCTTCCCAATTCGGGTTCATGGCTTCAATGAGAGCGACCTTCTTTTCCCGTCTCCAACCCTTTATTTGCTTTTCCCGCCCGATGGCCGTGCGGGCATCATAAGTAGACTCCAAGTAAACCAAACGATTGATATTGTATCGATGGGCGAAAACTGATTTTTGACCGGTTCTATGCTCGTGAATCCGGCGAAGAAGGTTGTTGGTCACGCCGACATATAATCTGCGTGTCCGATTGGCGAGGATATAGACATAATATGTATGCCGCATGGACACCCCCTTGAGAGAATAGATTGCTGTGACAAATATCATTCTAATACAATCCCCTCACTAAACTCCTGTCATTCCGAGGCCCTTTAGCGGCCGAGGAATCGCTGACTGCTTCCACAAATCATGCTAGTCCTTTTCCACGCGTTACCGATTCCTCGGGGTCTTCGACCCCTCGGAATGACATTCTGCGGGTGTCATTCCGAGGCGCCGATCTTTGGCGTCGCCTGCCCTGAGCGGAGCGAAGGGAGGAATCGCGGACTCCATCCACAAATCGTGCTGGTATAATATCGCCGACGGGCGGATAGCTCAGTTGGTCAGAGCGCGTCTCTTACACAGATGAGGTCGCAGGTTCGAACCCTGTTCCGCCCACTACCCGGCCGGAGCTAGGCGAACGGGGGCGGACCAACCCCCCATTCGGATTTATCCGGCCGAGAGAACGGCTTCCCCGACCTACTGCAAAGGGCATTACCACAACCACAGGAGCAACCTATGAGCGATTTCCTGGTGCGCGGCACGCTTGCCAAAGTCGATCCCGCCGTCGAGGAGCTGATCCGGCTTGAATCCGAGCGGCAATTCCGCAAATTGATTCTGATCCCGTCGGAAAGCACGGCTCCGCGGGCGGTGCTCGAGGCGCTCGGCAGCCGGTTGCAGAATATCTACGCCGAAGGCTATCCGGACGAGGAGACGCGTTGGATGACCGAAGCGCAGATCCTGGACTACCCCGCGCGTCTGGGCCACTTCCGGCGTTATTCCGATCCGCGGTACTACAAGGGCACGGAGTACGCCGACGTCATCGAAGCCCTCGCCCGGCGCCGCTGCGCCGAGGCGTTTGCGACGGCCGAGGTACCGGCCGATGAGATTTACGTCAACGTCCAGCCGCTCTCCGGCGCGCCGGCCAACACCGCCGTCTACGACGCGCTGGTCACACCCGGCGACACGGTCATGGGGCTCAATCTGCTTCACGGCGGGCACCTGACCCACGGGCATCCCGCCAATCGGTCTGGAAAGTGGTACAAGATCGTCGGCTACACGGTCGATCCCGTCACCGAGAAGATCGATTACGACGCGGTGGAAGCGCTCGCACGCGAAAATAAACCCAAGATGATTATCGCCGGCTACACTTCCTATCCCTGGGCGGCGGATTGGAAACGGTTCCGGCAGATCGCGGATGCGGTCGGCGCATATTTGATGGCCGACATATCTCACGTGGCCGGCATGATCGCCGCCGGCGTATCCCCCTCACCGCTCGGATACGCGCACGTGATCACCTTCACCACGCACAAAACGCTCTGCGGCCCACGCGCCGCCTGCATCCTCACTACCGACCCCGTTCTCTCGCGCAAGATCGACCGGGGGGTCTTTCCCGGCGAGCAGGGCGGCCCGCACGTCAACGTCTTCGCCGCACTCGCGGTGACATTCCAAATCGCGCGCACGGAAAAATTCCGCGCGCTGCAGCAGCAGATCGTGCGCAACGCCAAATGCCTGTCGGATTCGCTCGCGGCGCAGGGCCTGCGCATCGCGTACGGTGGGACCGACACGCACCTGCTCAATGTGGACTGCAAAAGCGTCCGCGCGCCGGACGGCACGCCGCTCTCGGGCGACATTGCCGCGCGCGTGCTCGACCTGGCTGGGGTCGTGCTCAACCGCAACACCATCCCCGGCGACACGTCGTCGGCAAATCCCAGCGGCATCCGCATGGGCACACCGTGGATGACGCAGCGCGGATTGCGCGAGCCGGAGATGGATGCGGTGGCTGAGGTGATCGCGCAGGTGCTGAAGGCTTGCCACCCGTTTTGCTACAGCGGGCGGGGTTCGGGGACGCGGCGCACCGCGTCCCTACAACGGGCGCGGATTGACTTCGATGCAATGGAAGACGCGCGGATTAAGGTTCGTACGCTCGCCGAAAAGGCCGGGATCGATTTCAGGGCCGACCGGCACGGGTATCCGCACTTCTACTTTCTCGACGATCCACCGCCGAAGAAAAAATTCACGCAGATCGCAGTGCGCGGCGCGCACGCGGAATCCTTCCTGTATTGGGCGACAACCAACGACGTGTATTCCCTCAAGGCAGGCAAGAGTCAACCGACCCGGCTGCCGCTTGCCGGGGGAGAAACCGAGGCCGTGCTGGAACGCACCGACGCAGGATTCACACTGGCCGTTCCGTCCGCCCGCGCGAGCATCGCGCTGGCCTGGCTGCGCGCGCTTTCCGACGGTTACGTCCGCTTCGACGACGACCTGGCGCGGAAGATGCCGGGGCCGGTGACGATCGAACTGGCCGGCGGGATTGTAGCGATGCCTAAAGCAACCGGAACTGCGGCGGATGCCACGCGCCCGTATTTTGTTCCGCCGTTCCAAACGGCGGTATCCGCGCCGCTTCCCGATTTTTCCTGGAAGGAGAGCGCGGAACCGCCGCTGCGGTTCACTCCGCTCCACGAAACGCACAAAGCGCTCGGCGCGAAGATGGTGCCGTTCGCCGGTTGGGAAATGCCGGTCTGGTACAGCAGCGTGGTGGAAGAACACCTGGCGGTGCGCAACGCCGCCGGGTTATTCGACGTGGCTCACATGGGCGTGTGGGATGCAACCGGAAAGGGCGCCTGCGCCTTTCTGGATGCGGTTTGCGGCAACGAAGTGGCGGGACTCGAACCGGGACAGTCGCTCTATACGCATTTGCTCGATCCCGACGGCAAGGTGATTGACGACCTGATGGTCTATCGCCGCAACCGCGAGACGTATCTTATCGTCGTCAACGCTTCCAACGATGAGAAAGACTGGGCCTGGGTAAATGCGGTCCGCGATGGCAAGGTGTGCATCGACCGCGAGCATCCGGGCGCCAAAGCGCCGGGACGGGGCAGCGTGATCCTGCGCAACCTGCGCGACCCCGCCAGCGGGGCGGACCGGCGCGCGGACATCGCCCTGCAGGGACCGAAAGCCCGCGAGATTCTGCTCGCGCTGGGCGGCGACTCGCCGACGAAAAAGAAAATCACCCGCCTGGCGCGGACCGGACTTTGTGATGCGGCGCTGGGCGGATTCGACCTGATCGTTGCGCGCACAGGCTACACGGGCGAAGTAATGGGGTACGAACTGTTTGTGCATCCCGATCGCGCGGCGGATTTATGGAAGGCGCTGACGAAGGCGGGCGAGCCGCTCGGTCTCAAGCCGGTGGGCCTGGGCGCGCGCGACAGCCTGCGCACCGAAGCCGGGCTGCCGCTGTATGGGCACGAGATGGCGGGGCCGCTCGGGCTGAGCGTGGGCCAGGCCGGATTCGAATCCTACGTCAAGCCGCACAAACCGTGGTTTATCGGCCGAAAGGCGTTTCTCGAGCAGGAACGGACGCGCAAGGGAGAAGTGGTCCGCTTCCGCTTCAACCGCAAGGGTGTGCGCATGGCTCACTCGGGCGATCCGGTTTCCGACGAACACGGCAACGCGATCGGCAACGTCACATCCTGCGCGATCGATAGCGAACGTCTCCTACTCGGCCAGGCGTACGTGGACCACGCCTTTGCCGCCGAAGGGAAGACGATCGTTGTGCGCATGCCCGCGCCGGAGAGTGGCGGAGAAGGCGCGCAAGAGAACGCGACCGTGCTTAGCCGGTTTCCAAAGAAAAACAAGAATTAGCAGTGCGAGGAATTTTTCCGATACTCCCATGAGGCATAAGTTTTTGTGGATCGGACTTGCGCTCTTCCTGCTGACCCTCCCGGCTTGCGCCCCGGACGCAGCGGGAATGGTTCTTCCTTCCCCGACGGTCGGCATTCCGCTTGCGCAGACATCCGACGTCACGGAGCTATCGACCGCTTCACAGACGTCTGCGCCCCAACCTTCGTCCACGCCTGTGTCCAGTCCTTCCCCCACCGAGACGACGGTGCCGGCGCCATCTGATTCCCCGGACATCGAAATTTTGCCTTCTATTATTGCTCCGGCATCTACCAACCCCTGCGAGAATATCCTTTACCCGCTGTCGGCCGGCCGCCAATGGACATACGCGCTGACCAACGGGGAAAGTGATTCCGTCTTCATCGTTTCCGTGACCGCCGTAGAAGGAGACGCAGCCTCGGTGGATATTCTCGATCAATCCACATTATCCCATTCGTCTTCCACGGTGTTGTGTACGGAGGGTGCACTTGCGGGATTCTCCTCCATGGAACTCGGTTTTTTATTCTATCCCTCCGGCGCCTCCATGATCATGCGCACCACCTCCGGTCTGTTCGCCCCTTCCCAACGCAACTTGGAAGAAAATAATTGGGACTTCACCTGGACAACCGGCCTGCTCGCCTCCGGCCAATGGGTTCTGGACGATCCCCCCATCGGCGAAATCGAACTGGTTATTGATGAGGCACCGGTGCAGATCGAATGGAAAACGGCCGGCGCGGGAGAGGATGCTTTTGAGGCCGTCAGCACGCGCGCCGGTACATTTCCCCGCGCGCTCAAAGTGACAGCCATAGCCCGGTTCGATTTGATCGTGAAAATGCACGCCGGAAGCGAAGATCGTTCGTGGCCCGCAGTGTTGGAACTCGATTCCACGCTGTGGTACCAACCGTACGTCGGATTGGTGAAGCAAACATACAATTCCTCGCAGGTCTTCTTCGCCGGGTATTCGTATCCGGCGGACATCACATCGCAGATGGAGCTTATGGAATATAACTTCTCTTCGTAAAGCGCGGGGCGCCTGCTCTCGCCGGAAACCGGCGGGGATGGTTCGCAGGAGCCGGCCACTGCGCTCAGCCGGTTCCCGAAGATCGCCGCCGCG
>JBEKDW010000083.1:0-8734 GCA_050014155.1 Anaerolineales bacterium | reverse complement strand
TGCCCGAGGAGCAGGCCCGGCGCGTGGTGAGCGTGATCGGGGACAGCACTTTCGTGCACAGCGGTCTGACCGGCCTGGCGGAGATGGTATACAATCCGCCCAAAACCGGGCACGTGGTCATTATTCTCGACAACGGCACCACCGCCATGACCGGCTTGCAGGATCACCCCGGTACGGGCTACACGCTGGGCGACGCGCCGACGAACCGCATGAATTTCGAAGCCGTCGGGGCCGCGATGGGTATTTCCAAAGTGCACACCCTCGGGCAGAAAACAACGACCGAGGATTTGGAAAATCTGCTGCGCTCGTCGCTTGCTTCGAATGACCTCACGTTGATCGTGGTCCGCAACCCCTGTTTGCTTGCAGCGAAAAAAATCAACGCGCGGTCAAAGGCAGCCCAGCCGGTGAGTGCCGAGACCCAAGGATAATGCCATCATGGAAAAAACGACCAACGTTAAATTTGCGGGATTGGGTGGACAGGGCGTGATCCGCGCCTCCGACATTCTGGCCGAGGCCGTCTTCCGCGCCGGGAAGGACGTGAAGAAGAGCGAACTGCACGGGATGAGCCAGCGCGGCGGGTCGGTCTCGAGCGACGTGCGCTTCGGCGCGCAGGTGTGGAGCCCGATGATCCCCGACGGCGAAGCCGATTACCTGGTGGTGATTTCGCCCGACCAAGTAGAGAACAACCTGCCCGCGCTCAAAAAAGGCGGCGTGCTGCTGCGGCCGGAGATGATTGACGAGAATGCGCTGCCCAACAAGAGGAGCCTGAATGTTGCGCTCTTGGGGGCGCTCAGCAAACTGCTCCCGTTGCCGGAGGGAATCTGGCTCGATGCGCTGCGCGAGGCCTTCGCGCCGGAGTTCTTCCCGAACAACGAGAAGGCCTTCCAGCTGGGCCGGAGCGCAAAGCAGGTTTAATCCAAAGTATTTCACGGCACGCCGGAGGTTCCGCCGTGCCGTTTTTTGTTCCACCACCAAACTCTGGCAAGGAGGACATCCGTTATGCAAATGGAACAATGGAACGACGCACTTGGCAAGTTTCATCCCGCCAGCGCGCCGGATTACCTGCCCCTGCCCCAATTGCGGGAACTGCAATTGCAGCGGCTGCAGGCCATCGTCCGGCGCGCGTACGAGTTCGTCCCGCTCTATAAAAAGCGCATGGACGAAGGCAACGTCAAGCCGGAAGCCATCAAGACACTGAAAGACATCGAACGGCTTCCGTTCACCGTCAAGGCCGACTTGCGCGACACCTACCCTTTCGGAATGTTTGCCGCCCCGATGCGCGAGATCGTGCGCCTGCACGCCTCCTCCGGCACCACCGGCAAGCCGATCGTGGTGGCCTATACGCGCGAAGACATCGACGTGTGGACCACCGTGATGGTGCGCAGCTTCGCCGCCTGCGGGATGCACGCGGGTGATATCGTGCAAAACGCCTACGGCTACGGGCTGTTCACCGGAGGGTTGGGCGCGCATTACGGCGCGGAGGGCTTGGGCGCCACGGTGATCCCGATCTCCGGCGGCAACACCGACCGGCAGATCATGCTGATGAAGGACTTCGGCGTGACGGTGATCACCTGCACGCCTTCCTACTTCATCCACCTGATCGAGCGCGCCGGCGAGATGGGGATCAAGATGAAGGAACTGCCGCTGCGGGTGGGCGTGTTCGGTGCGGAACCTTGGTCGGAATCCATGCGCGCCTACATCCAGGAGAATTCCAACGTCGAAGCCTTCGACCTTTACGGGCTGTCGGAAATCGTCGGTCCGGGCGTGGCGATCGAGTGCTCCCGTCACCACGGCCTGCACATCTTCGAGGATCACTTCTACCCGGAGATCATCGATCCGGAGACCGGGAAGGTGCAGCCGGACGGCGCGGAGGGCGAGCTGGTGTTGACCACGCTGAGCAAGAAGGCCATGCCCATGCTGCGCTACCGCACACGGGACATCACGACCCTCGCGCGCGAGCAGTGCGCCTGCGGCCGGACGGTGGTCCGCTTCCTGCGCGTCGGGCGGCGCAGCGACGACATGTTCATCATCCGCGGAATCAACGTCTTTCCCTCCCAGGTGGAGCACGCCCTGCTGCAAGTGGAGGGTACGCTGCCGCACTACCAGATCGTCCTGACCCGCGATAAGGGGCTCGACCATATGGAAGTGCAGGTGGAGGTTACGCCGGAGATTTTCCACGACACGGTGGGCGCGATGGAAGGCCTTCAGAAGAAAATCGCCAAGGCGCTCGATCAAACCCTCAACCTCAACGTGGGCGTGCGCCTGGTGGAACCGCACACCATTCAACGCAGCGAGGGCAAAGCCAAACGCGTCGTGGATCAGCGGAAGATGTAGGGACGGGAGGCGACAATGAAATTACAGCAACTTTCCATCTTTCTGGAGAATAAACCCGGCCAGTTGATAAAAGCATGCGACCTGCTGGCCCAGGCCAAGATCAACATTTCCACGCTTTCCCTGGCCGACACCAAGGAATTCGGCATTCTGCATCTGCTCATCCGGGATTGGGAGAAGGCCAAAGCCGCGCTGGAAAAGGGCGGCTTCACCGTCAAGCCAAACGAGGTGCTGGCCGTTGAAGTAGAGGACCGGCCGGGCGGGTTGGCTGAAATTCTCAAGCCGATCGATGCGGCCAAGCTCAACATCGAATACATGTACGCGTTCAGCACCGGGCGCAAGGGCAAGGCGGTGATGATCTTCCGCTTCGGCGATTGCGACAAGGCGAACGCGGCACTCAAAGCAGCCGGCGTGAACGTGCTCGGCGACGTGGAGTTGTTCGGCGCGTAAAAGAAACTCGGGGTGAGCTTGAAAAGCCGGGAAATTTCTTTCCCGGCTTTTTTGTCTTAATTTGCACGACTATCGATCAAAAATTCTATACACGGATTTCACGGAAATTTTTCGGTTTTTGATCTATCGGTGTAATCCGCTTTTCTTCCGTGTAATCCGTGTTACTTACGGTCCCCCGTAATCAACCGTGAAAAATCCCTTATAGGAAAAGCTAGAACAGGATACATACCCGATCCCGAAATCCGTGTAATGCGTTCCCAGGATGACGTCCTTATGCGGCGGATCATTCATCCACCAGGTCACCGCCTGAGACGGCGTGCCGTACGAACCGGAACCCCAGTAGATGATTTCCCCCCACCAGGAACCGGTGTATCCCGCCTGGATCATGCGCTGGCGCGGCGTGGAACCGTCGGACCCGTTATGTTGTGTGAGGTTGTGCGTGACCATGTCAATGCTGTGGCTGCGGGCGGAATTGGTCAGTGCGCCGTTTACGGAGAGTGAGGGCAATCCGTTCTGGTTGCGCTGCTGGTTGAGGAGCGACGCCGTCTGCGATTCGTAATCGTAATTGTAGACGACACATCCCGTCGAGACCGCCGTCGCGGTCGGCGTAGCACTCGGCTGCAGAATGAACGTCGCCGTCGCGGTGGGCGTGGCCGTCGGGAGCGGTTGGTCTGCGGAGGTCACGGTCGGCAAAGGCGTTGCACTCGGTACAGACGTTCCCGCATCGCCCCCGCCCGGCGTCGCAGTGGCAGTGGGTAGCGGCGTGGACGTGTTCGCCGGTGGAATGTAAACCGTCGGCGTGGCTGAGGGATAGACAATCGGCCGGGGCGTGGACGACGCCTGCGATTGCGGTTGATACGCCCGGATTGGCGTGACCGTGGGCAGGATATAGATTGTCAACGTCAGCGTCGGCGTTTGGGAGGGAAACATCATCAGGGTTTCGGTGGGCGTCGAAACGGGCGTGACGGTTTCGCTGAAGACGATCACCACGGTGAAGGTAGCCGTCGCCGGATCGCCGCGAAGATCGGCGGCGGTGGGCGTGCGCGTGGCGAAATTCGGAAGGAAGGGCGTATTCGACGGCGGCATAAACGCGTTGAGGTCCTTGGCGGATCCCTGGCTCAGCGCTCCTGGAATCGAGCCGCTCACCAGGGAGCACCCGAACACGAGCGCCGCGGCCGCCAGCCAAAAGAACCTTCGAGTAACGATCGAGGCCTTCATCTCCACTCTTTTTAAAAAAACTCACCAATCATACAGTATGAGTATGCTGATAACCTTGACCGACCGGAGCTGAAGCTCGGAACTTTCAACATCGCCCGGTTAAAACCGGGCTCTTGGGGCCGGCGATGTTGGAAGGCGGGGGATTTATCCCCCGACCCAAGGAATGCATCAGCGGTCTACTTTTTTCAGCATGGATATCTTAATTCCAAATGGAACGACAAACCTCCTCTTATTCCCTTACGTTCGTCTTGTCTTCGGATTGCGCCGATGTCTTCTAGTACGAATCGGCTAAATCGTATGGTCCGACGAGCCTCCACGGATAAATGGCAATCGAAAGTCCTATCACCGGGCGGACATGTGATAAAAATGGCAGGAAAGAATGATAACCTCCGGCGGCATGCCGGAGGCTACGGAAATGTCTAGACTTCATTTCAACCCTACTTACGGCGCCCCGAAATCCACCGTGAACCAGCCCTGGCCCGGGCAATAAGCATAGCCGACGCCGTAATCCACGTAAGGCCAGTTGGTTCCCAAGACCATATCCCTGTGGCCCGGTTCGTTCATCCACCAAGTCACCGCTACGGTCGGGGTGCCGCCCCCGATGATTTCCCCCCAATATCGGCCGTAATAACCCGCTTGTTGTTCCCGCTGCTGCGGCGTGGAACCGTCCAAACCCGTGTGGGACATGTATTTATTGACCACCATGTCCACGCTGTGGGCGCGCGCGGAAGTCGTCAGCATGCTGTTCATGGTCAGCGCGTATTTTCCATTCTGGGCACGCTGGTCGTTGATCATCACCGCCACCTGCGCCTCCCAATCATAATTGAAGGTTGCGCATCCCTGCGAGGGCGGCGCGGAGGTGGGCGTCGCCGAGGGCAAAGGAGTGGGCGTCACCGTCGGAGTGATCGTGGGCGTGAGGGTCTGGGTGAAGGTGGGCGTTGCGGTTTCGCTTCCGGAAAGCGTCGCGGTCGGGGTGGCGGTATACGGATCTTCCGTCGCGCTGGGAATCGGGGTCGAAGTCGCCGTCGCCGGATTGTACTGCGTCGGCACCGACGTCGATTCGAGCTGCGACCTGTAAGCGGACGTCGCGGTTGGATAGACGCGCGGAACTTTGGTCTTGGTGATCGTCGGCGAGAGATTCGGCTGCGACCACCCGGTGGACGTTACCGATGGGAGAATCATTATCGTTACCGTGGGAGAGGACGTAGCCGTTTCGGTAATAATGATAAGGATCGTTATCGTCGGCGTGGACGAAGCGGATGCAAGAAACGCAGAAGGTGGATCGTCGAGCAGTACGCCGGAAGTCGGCGTGGGCATGCTTAAGCCCGGCAGGAAAGGCGTGTTCGACGGCGGCAAAAAGGCGTTGAGATCCTTGGCCGAACCCTGTTTCCAGGCGGCCGGGATCGACCCGGTCATCAGGGAACAACCGAACACCAGCGTCGCGGCTGCCGGCCAAAATAATTTTTGAAGTGCGTTCGCGTTCTTCATGACATATCCACGTGGTGACTCTGGTCCATCTTTAAGTATGATAATCCTAATCCAAAAAGAAATGACGATGATACTGTTTTCCCCCATACGTTTGTCTGGATTTCACTGTTACCTTACGGCCGTTTAGTACCAACGGACTACCGCATCATGGTGGAAACTGTCGTCCGTGAGAAATAATCCAAAGTACTATCCGCCTGATCCGGGTCGTTGAACCCCGACGTGAGTGGGTCTCCCTCCGGTCCCATCACTGATCCGTGCTGGGGTTTTCTCAAACTGTTAGAATATCAACCGGACCGATGAAAAGCAGAGGTGTTTTATGGAAAGGATAAAGGACGTTCTCCGGTTGTGGCTCCCGCTCGCGGTGGCGATCACCGCTATGTGCGGGTTGGTCTATCTGGCCGTGCAACAGGAACTGCGCCAGACGGCCAACGACCCGCAAATTCAGATCGCCGAGGACGCGGCGGCCGCGCTGGAAAACGGCGCGATGGTCGATTCCATCCTGCCCGCCGGAAAAATGGCCATCGAACGCAGTCTGGCCTCGTTCGTCATGGTATTCAACGATCGCGGCGAAGTCGCCGGATCCTCAGCGATGCTGCACGGACAGACGCCTCAGCTGCCTGGGGGAATATTGGATTACGTCCGCACTCATGGGCAGGATCGCGTCACATGGCAACCTGAGCCGGGCGTACGCATCGCCGCGGTGGTAGTCCGCTACTCGGGCGCCCAGCCGGGATTCGTCCTGGCGGGCCGCTCGCTGCGGGAAGTCGAGGTGCGGGAAGACCACGCGGAACTCATAGCGGGAGTCGCCTGGATATTTACTATGGCGGCAACACTAGTCGTGTGCGCGTTGGGCGAATGGATTCTCGGTTTGAGACGATAAAGGGATTGCCCAGAGATTCTGGTACGCGGATCTCGCGGAGAAACGCGGATTACCCCCGCTGCTCGAGGGCAGGCGCGGATTGAAAAAGGGATTTTGAAATATTATTAAAATAGGATATTCCGTGAAATCTGAAATATCCGCGTAATCCGCGTACAATTCTCCGACCTCCAAGGGATTGTCCATTTGTCAACATAAGGGGATCAACATGCCTCATCCAATGGTCGAGCAATTGCGTTTCACCCGAAGCGAGTTTAAACGCGGTTTGGAGGGCTTGACGGACGGGGATGCCCGGCGCCGGTTGCAGCCCCTGAATTGCATCAGCTGGAACGTCGGGCATCTGGCCTGGCAGGAGCAAATCTGTTTTCTCTACGGCGGGCAGAAAAAAATACTTTTTCCGGAAGTGAATAGGGCTTACGCCTACGGCGCTCCCGCCTGCACACCACCGGTAGAGGAAGTGATTTCCGCCTGGCAGGCCATTACCGCGGCGGTCGATCCCTGGCTCGATTCGCTCGCGCCGGAGGACCTGCTGAAGAATGTCGATCGAGGCAAGGACTTCAGCTCCTATATGCTCGGCTCGCTCCTCCAGCGCGTGATCTATCACTACTGGTATCACAACGGGGAGAACCTCGCCATCCGCCAGGCGCTCGGCCACACGAACCTTCCCCAATTCGTCGGCGACATCGACCGGGAAGCTCCCTATCGTCCGACCTGATTTTCGAGGTAACCTTCGGATTAAGAAGAGACGTGTCCGGTTAAAGCATCCTTGATGCAATAACCGAAGGCGATGGAATATTGTCTTGAATCAGGCCTAATTTTATATTGACATTTACTCCTTGGGGCCAGGTGGCGCAATTAATCGTCAGGAACAAAATATGCGGGTAAACGAACCATCCCGGATATTTCGGCGGTCTGTCAGCCGCCTATGGCGGGGACGTTCCCTCCAGCCACGAAGGACGGGGCTTTTCCGTCGGAACTAGGTTTATGCTATTGACGATGAATAATCAAATTCGATAATTCGTCTGCCACCGATCTACCATCCAGATCTGAATCACCAATCAGCGATGAAATAATTCCATAATAGGAATCCCCTGATAGCTCACTTGATACACGGGTGGTTCCAAAGTTTTTAGATAATCGGGAAGGTAAGGAACGGTGCCTCCCATTTCGTCAAATTGAGTCTGGCGATATTCGAGAATTATCCAATTGGCTGTGAAATAATCCCCGATAACGGGCTGGGGCGCGCCTGGCCCAAAAATGCTTTGTGTCGGAGAGTCGTTCAAGATGAACACATCCTTACGTAACGGACCATGCAACTGGTAGTAAATCATTACATCATAGCTCCAGGGTTCAACCCAAATCCGATCGCCGGGCTGTGCATGGGCATTGATATAAGGCAGAGCGGCCGCATACGTCTCACACCAGTATGTCGTTTCAAGTTTCATTTTCGTCGCACCCGGCAAACCCCCTACGCCTTCCGAATAATAGGAAAGCAAATGGGGATATAACCCGATCATCGTGATAACTTGCGGTGCAAAAAAACAGGCGGCCAAGATAATACTTGCCGGAACAACCAAGACCGGGCGCTGAATGCGGTCTGCCAGTTTTCTCAAACCAATCAAAATCCATCCGAACCCCGCGCCGGCCAATGCCGCCAGGAACGGAAAAGTGGGCATGAAGAGCCGCTCGCCGTCATAGACCAGCGTTCTGCCGATCGCGAAGACCAGCAGCGGCGCGAGCGCGCTGATGAACAGCAGCCAACCCAGCCCCTTATCCTGCCTGCCTCTTCTGGACCGCGCAATGCCGACAAAAGCCAGCAGCATTATTGTCAACGGTACAACCGCCCATAGGATTACAAATACGTAGGGCCACGGCGGAGGCGCATAATAATGGCCAAAATACCATGTTCCAATGGTGAAATGGTGGAGATGAAAGTTGATATATTCCAGGATTCGAGTCCACGTCTGGTGATAGAGCCATGGCCAGACCAGGACAAACGTCAGGACAGCAACGATCCCCATAAGAAGAAAACGGAAAACGATATACCACTTCCGGCGGAAAGCCAGAAACCAAACCATCAAACCAATTGGTAAAAAAGTTGCATTGAGCTTAACGGCTTCCGCCAATCCCCAGGCAAGTCCCAGCACAAGTCCCCACCACCATTCCTTTCGATCAATCGTCCGCCAGAAAAGGAAAGTGACGAAAAAGATTGCAACAGCCACCGGTACATCCAGCGCAGCCAAATGGGAATGAAAGAAGAAACGCGGCATGGACATCAGAGCCCCCGCCGCAAACAGGCCGGCCGGTTTTCCATACATATCCGCCACCATAAAATACAAAACCCCGACCATGAGAGCCACCAGCAGCAAC
>JBEKDW010000082.1:0-8804 GCA_050014155.1 Anaerolineales bacterium | reverse complement strand
GGTGCCATCGGGCTTGACGGTCATCAGAAGCGGCAGGTCCTCCCGATTGGCCACCTCCATATCATCCGCCCCGAAGGCAGGCGCAATATGCACCAAACCCGTTCCATCCTCGGTGGTGACGAAGTCCCCCAGCACCACGCGGTGAGCCGGCTTTTCGAGCGGCAGAAAAGTAAAGAGCGGCTGGTATCGCCAACCCTTCATCTCGCGGCCGAGATAATCCCCGACGATTTTGTATTCCTCGCCGGCGAACACCTTTTCCACCAGGTCGCGCGCCAGGATGATATATTCCTTCTCCCCGGCCGCGTTCTTGCGTTCCACCTTGACGTACATCACATCCGGATGGACCGCCGCCGCCACGTTGGCCGGAAGCGTCCATGGAGTGGTGGTCCACACCAGGAGCGAGGTCTTGGGATCGTCCTTGAGCGGGAAGCGTACGAAGATCGACGGGTCGGGAGTGTTCTCGCGGTACCCCTGGGCCACCTCGTGGTCGGAGAGTGGGGTTCCGCAGCGCGGACAGTAGGGAACGACCTTGAATCCCTCGTAGATGAGGGTCTTATCCCAGTAGCTCTTCAGAATCCACCAGACCGATTCGATGTAGTCGTTGGTGTAGGTGACGTAGGCGTCCTCCAGATCCACCCAGTAGGCGATCCGTTCGGTGAACCGTTCCCAATCCCGGATGTACCGGAACACCGAGGCCTTGCAGCGTTCGTTGAACTTGGCGATGCCGTACTCGTCGATCTGGTATTTGTGTTCGAACCCCAGCTCTTTTTCCACCTCGATTTCCACCGGCAACCCGTGCGTATCCCACCCGCCGCGGCGCAGGACGTAGAAGCCGCGCATGGTGCGGTAGCGCGGGAAGAGATCCTTGAAGGCGCGCGCCAGAACGTGGTGGACGCCCGGCCGGCCGTTGGCCGTCGGCGGACCCTCGAACAGGACGTAGCGCGGGCCGTCCTTGCGGTCCTCCATCGAGCGCCGGAAGATGTTGCGGTCCTTCCAGAACTTCTGGACGGCCTCTTCCTGCTTGCGAAAATCGGGTTTGGTGGGTACGGGTTCGAACATGATTTCCTCTTTTCGTACACGGACTACACAGAAATAATTCGAACGCGGATTACGCAGATCAAAGCGGATTTCGCTGGTTTTTTTGATTTACTCTCCGAATGACCCGGAGGGATTCCTCGCCAAAATTTACCAGCAGTCCGACAGGCAAACCGGATGCCCGCAGATATGAAATCAATTGGGCTGTGTGCCGAGGGTGCAATTCTTCAACAGCTTTCAATTCCATGACGACAATCCTCTCCACAACAAGGTCCATCCGATATGAGTCAATCTGCTTTCCTTGGTACACGATGGCGATTTCCTTTTCGGTTTCATAATCCAAACCTTTTTTTGCAATTCGGCAAGAATAGCTCTCCGGTATGTCTCTTCTCGGAATCCCGGTCCGAGAGCCTTATGAACCTCAAACAGGGCGGATCGAATTCGATAGGTCAACCCTGCATGGATTAATTCGTTCATCTCCCCCTCCCGTTCTATAATCAGCGGAATCCGTTTACTCAGCGTAATCCGCATACCCGGTTCTCGGTTCCCGTTAAAAAAAATCGTCCCCACTTCAGGGACGGGAGAAAGAACCCGCGGTGCCACCCTGATTCCCCCCTTGCGGGGGCGCTCAGCAGGCGGATGCATCTCCGCCCGCGCCCGGATAACGGAGGGCGAGTCCGGCTTGGCTTAAGCGTGCCCTTTCAGCCTGCGGCTCCGGAAGGATTTTCGGCCGCCCCGCCCCGCCCGGCTTCCACTGTCCCGGATTCGCTGAGGGGCTCAAAGCGGCCTACTCGTTTCCATCATGGCCTTAATGGAAATTATAACTGGAAATTACCATTCCATGAAAAGGTACGACTCTCTGGCAGATTTTCCCCCACAGCTCCTCCCCCACCCGAACCAGCTGTCCCGATTGGATTGCTATCATCCTTTACCGTGGGAATAAAAAGCGCCCGGACCGTCGGGGTTCGGGCGCTCGATCCAAGCCTTTATGACCCTAACGCTTTGCGCGGTTGAGTCGGAGCTGGCGGGCAAGAATGATGATCATCAAGCAGGCTCCCGCCAATGTAATCAGACCCAGGAAGCCGGAGGATTCGCCATATCCCGTCTGCGGCAAACCCGTCGCTACCACAGTCCGTGTGGCGGTTCTCGCCGGAGGCGAAACGGTGCCGGTGGAGCGCGTCGCCGTGCCAATGGATGCCGTCGCTGTATTGGTGACGGTGTTCTGGGAAATGGTGGCAAAAACCACGGGAGTGGCCGTCACAGTGGGAGAACGGGTGGGGGTCAGCGTGGGGGTGAAGGTGGCGGTGATAGCCGATGTCTGCAGGGCCTGAGCCAGCCTGGTCTGAGTGGCCAGGAAGGCGGCCGTCTGCGTACCCTTCGCCTGGGCCGCCATGGTGGCGGTCAGATTCTGCGGCGGCGGCTGAGCCGGCTGCCCGCCCCGGGTGAGGAAATACAACGCGAAAATGGATATCAACGCGATGACGAAGATAACCCCCAGAATGATCGCCGCAATCAGGAATGTCCGGTTGCCGCTTTCCTCCGGCGGGGTCATGCCTATATCCGAGTCTTCGGCCATTGTCTTTTCTCCTCTTTTTCCCGGGCTTGGAAGCAGGCTGCGCCTACTCCAGTATATCCAAATTTGCGATTGGCACACGTACCAGGCCGGTTTCCCCCAATTCCACGTCGGCGCAGGTCATGCGCATGCCGTTGGGCAGCTGCATCAGCCCCTCGGGCAGCGAAACGACCGTTCCCACGGCTCCGGTGTACGGGTCACGCAGCACCCGTACCCTCCGGCCCGCCACTAATTGTACAGCCTCCGACGGTACGTCCGCCGAGCCGACCGCCGGGAGCGGGATGATTACTTCGGGCCGCAGGCCTTTCCAGGGGTCGGTATGCTGTGCGTTAACGCTCGCTTCCCGCCCGACGTTGGTGGCGAACAATTCGAACACGGCGCTGTTCATCGGGGTCTGCCCGAATCCTTCGGTGAGGATCACCGGCAGGTTGATCGCTTGCGCAGCCGGGACGAGGGACGCGGGCATGCTGCCGGCAATCACCCCGCGCACCTGCAGCGAGGCCAGACCGCGGAAGATATTGGGATCCTCCAACCGCCCGGCGATGACAATCGACCCGCGCAAATCCATATTCAACTCCGCGACAGTCAGCACGGCACCGCTGCCTTGCGTGGCCATCCGCATCGTTCCGTATTCCTGACGGTCGTTGCCCCACACCCCCTCCACCAACGCGCCGACGGTCTCCACGGTCACCGAGAGGTCGGGTTCCATGCTCACCACGGTTCCCGGTATTCCGGCGCGAAGTTCGAACGACTCGCCCAGCCCCTCGTACAACAGTCGGCCGTCGCCCTGCAGGACCACGCGCCCTTCCTCCGGCGCCCGCACCACCCTGCGCATCCAGCCGACCGGGCCGGCGAGGATATCGCCGCCGGAAACTTTTTCGTCCGGCTCCCGCCGCAGAAAGCGATCCGCCTTGGCGGGCGACAATCCCAGCCCGTGGGCGATATCGAACAGATAATGCACCGGCGCGAGGGTCGTCCGGCCGACGATATCAGTCGGGGAAACCTTCTGATTTACCCGCACCGTGATCGTACCGCGCGCCGGGAGAGTCCGCACCCGGCGGATGACGACCAAAAGTGAAACGTGGGTTTGCTGAGCAGTCTCCATGGACGATGGTTACACCGTGATCTGCGTCAGCCAGTCGTCCTGGCTTCTGCGGTTTTTGGCCGGATCGGATTCCAATCCCAGCGGCCGCCCGCGCGCGTCGATGACCAGTCCCGCCAAACCACCCTCCACGGCGAAGGTTCCGCCCTGGCCGTATCCGCCCATCCCCAGGTCGAATTGGCGGTGCAATTGAATGGTGATCTGGGCTTTCTGGCCGAGCGCGAGTGGAACGACTTCGATCGCTCCGAAATGGACGTCGCCGCGGATCTGGCGGCCGTCGGCATATTGCAGGCGATACCGCAGCACCGGGTCCCCGGTACGTGATTTCCCCACCGGGCAGAGGGCTGTGCACAGGCGCGGAAAGGCGGGAGAATCCAGCACCTGCACGACCGCCAGCGGGTTGACCCTCGCCGCCGCACCCAGCGCGCAAATCATATTCTGGGCGTCCAAAATCAAATGGGTCACCCCCGGAGGCTGGAAAGCGTCGAGCAGGGTAAGAGCGGCAAACCCGGGTTTGGGTAGATTGGTGAACGCCGAACCGGAAGCCAGTATGGAGTTAACCGGCGGGAGTAATCCCGGCCACGGCCAGGAGAACGGCACACGCCAGGAGGGCGAAGCCGCGCGAACGGCGGCGCGAATCATCTCGCGGATAATCGCCATTTCGATCCGCAGATCCTCGGCCGTGACGGGCACCGTGCGGGGGAAGAGCGATTTATTGCCGAGGTAGTTGCGCAGCGCGTCCTCGCGAAATTCCATCGGAAGCCAGCGGGCCACATCGCGGGCCGTTGTGTACTCGAGCAGGCGCGGAGCGTTCCGGCCCAGGTTCAGAT
This sequence comes from Anaerolineales bacterium, assembly GCA_050014155.1. Taxonomy (GTDB): domain Bacteria; phylum Chloroflexota; class Anaerolineae; order Anaerolineales; family RBG-16-64-43; genus FEN-1073. The sequence continues at coordinate 4,264 of JBEKDW010000082.1, read as the reverse complement.
CCGGCCGCACGGAGAGTTCCATTGTGTCGCCGAACGCGGCGGCCAGGGTGGTGGAACCGGCTCCCACCGAAATGCCCAGGGCGCCTTTTTTCGGGGGGGCACTCCGCCCCTGAAGCTGCACGATCGTCCCCATCCCGAGCGGCGAAGGAGTCAGGACGCCGCCGGTCCAGGCCAGCAAACCTTCGATTCCGCCCAATCGCGCGCGCAGAATCTGCGCGGTCATTTCGTTCAGCGCCACCCGGCCCGGATCGAGCGATTCGGTTTCGATCGACGGACGGATGTTGCGCGCGGTTGTCACCGTACATTTGCAGCTCTTGAGCAGTTCCTGGACTTTCGCAACCACCGCGCTGTTCCCCATAAACAACACCTGCGGCTTGGATTCCTGCGGCATCATATAGATGCTCAATCCGACCACTTCCATCAGCCGCAGGATCGCTTCCGACGCCCCGCCTTCCGATCCACCCGCCACCAGAATCAAATCCGGGTTGGCCTGGCAAAGCGCGTCCATGCGTCCTTCCTCGGTGCGTCGGTCGCCAAGGCTTACCTCCGCCACCACCCGCACCGGGGCCGATTCGGTCAGATTGCGCACGCTGCGCAGGGAAATATCCGGCAGGAGGCCGACCAGCGCCACACGCACATCGGCTTGCAGGGAAAGGGTGAGCACCACGGCGTCCACGCCTGTCCCGCTGCCGTGCGAGGGGACGATCAGTTGTCCGGCTTCGTCGAAGAAATCGACGCCCACCAGATCTGAAAGTTGGTCCAGGGCGAAGCGAACTCCCTCCCCAACGTCGGAGTATGGGGCGTCGGCGGTGGTGGAGCTCTCCGCCGTGGCCAACATGCGATATTGCCGCTCGACGAGATCCACCAGTGAAGCGCGGGTATGGGATGTGCCGATGTTCAGGAGCAGCAGCGAATCCGCGTTCAGCTGGGTCGGCGGCGGCCCTTGGTCCGTCATCCCATCCCTCCGGTGGAAAAGAGGATCAACGTCTGGACCACAAAATAAATCCGTTCGACGAGAATGGCCAGAGCGGAAAGCAGAGCGCCGGCGTACAGCGCGCCCAAGGTAATCGCCAGGAAAAATTTACCGACTTGCGCAATCTGCGCGATCCCCAGTGGCCGAACCGGTTCGGCGCCGCCCCGCGGCTGGGCGCTGAAATGGAAATACGCCAGCGTCGTCAGCGTGCCGATCAGGACACACCAATTCTCCAGCATCGCCAGGATGTCCAGGTTGCCGCCGACGTCGGCCGGCAGCAGGCTGGGTTCGGCGGCTGCCACCGCCTGGGGCAGGAAGGTGCCGGTTAGGGATCCGCCGACCACAACCGCGGCGCCCACGCCCACCAGGAACGCCATCGGAATGAGCGCCAGCGACGAACCGCGGGGATCCAACCGTCCGAAGAGCATCAATCCGAGCACCACCAGAAGGATCAGGATCGGCAGTTTTTGGAGCGGGCTGCCCAGGAGCGGGATGAGGTACTGGTTGAGCATCACCGAACTCAACATCACCGCCATGAGATATCCGGCGGAAACCCCCACCAGCGTGTAGGCGCCCAGCCGGAACAGCAGGTTATCATCCAGCAGGAGGTAGGAGAGGATGGCCACGGTGAAGAAGAAGCCGAGCGCCATGCCGCCGATCACTTCGATTTGATTCATTCTCCCACCTTCCGGGATTTTCGAAATCTCCCGAGCGCCAGCGAGCCGATGACGCCCGCCACCAGGGTGATCAGGATCGCCAGCGTCCCGCCGGCGAACGACTGCCAGCGCATGGCCGCCACGCCCGAAGTGGGAAGTGAGGCGGGGAGAAACGCGGCGCGATAAGCCTGGGCTCCGGCGTATCCGGCCACAAGCCCCCAGATCGCCGGTTTGGAACCCTCGGTATAGGGAAAGACCAGCGCGTCGGAGGCGGCGCTGACCATCGCGACGATCGGCGTATTCGGAGCGGCCGTATGCACCTGCTCGACCCAATCACGCACAGATTGCGGACTGGCGGCAAGCACCAGGATCATGGAAAAATCGGAAAGACCGTTCACCGAAGCCAGGGAACCCTGGGTCCAATCCACATTCGAACCGTTGACGGTCTCCCGCAGATTCCCGCCAAGGCGCCGTAATCCGCCTGCTCCTCCGGGAACGTATCCGAAATTGGCGATCAGCGGGGGCATTCTGATCCCCTGCTGCTCGTTGAGCAAACGCAATCCTTCTCCGAGCATGGTCCCATTCGGTTGCGAGGAAATGAACGCCACCTGGATTCCCCGCTGGGCCAGGTGTTCGAGCAGTACCGAAGCGCCGGTTTCGAGTTCGGGCGCAGCGGACGCGTCGTATTCGAAGGCGACCAGCACCGGACGGTCGGTGGGCAGTTCTCCGACCAGGAGCCCTGCCTTTTTGTTCGCTTCCGGTTGGTAACCCGAATTCGAAAAGAGCGACCCACCGAAGAATGGGAAAAGGATGGCCAGGATCAGCACGGCCGACATCGCCTTGCGCAGCAGGGGCGTAAGCAGCATGGCCCGCACGGGTTTGCGGGACGCGCGCACCTCGGGCTCGATCAACAACCGGCGTAATGTCTCGGTGAGCGTAAGCTGAATAGGCGACGCGTCGATGTCTCCGGCCATGATCCCGGGCCGGCGGGGTATCGCCACTACCGCCTCCGCCGAAAGCACGCCGCGTAAACCGGCCAGCGGTCCAACGCTCTCCACCCGTTCCTCGTCTTCGGCGGGCATCGTCACCGATTGGATCGGGCGCATGGCTTCCAGCCACCGGGGCAACTCACCCTGCTCTAGGTTATCCGGCGTTGTCGTCGTCGCTCCGGGTCCGGTTTCCTTCCCCCCGGGTGCCGTCGCGCCCTTCTTTTGCATCCACTCGGGTAAAGTATCCGGCCGCAGCAGTTCATTGAGGTCTGTGGATGCACCCGCGGATCCCGGTTGTGGGGAGGGCGCGGGAGGCGCGGCACCCTTTTTAATATCCACCAGCCAATCCGGAATCTCTCCCTCGCCGGCGGGCGAGACTTCCGGTTCGGTTCCGGCATTGAATGCACCGGAAACGGAGGGAAACGCGAGGTCCCCGGCGGGTTGGCCAAAGGGGAAATCTGGCAATGCCTCTGAGGGAAAATCCCAATCCGTTTCAAGTGTGGGCGGCGTGTCGCCCGGCACCTGAGGGATGGGTGTTTGACTGAACGGTTGGGCGGGAGGAGAGATCTTCTTCGCCGGCGATGCGCTCTCCGGGCCCGCTGCACGGATGGAACTACCCTTCTTTGCTTCGGCGGAATCCTGCGCGCCGAGCAGACGGCCGGTGGAAGGCCGGCCCGGAGGTTCGCTGGGTTTGGCGGTTGGAGTCGGCGGCGTCTGTTCGAGCGCCGACGCGATGCCCCCCATCCAATCGGTGGAACCGAGCGGAGGTTCCACCGCGTTTTGGCGGTTTGCATCCGACGGATATTTCAGCCAGTCGGGAACCGCGCCTTGAGGTTCCTGCGGTGTTGCGGGTTCGACCGCATGCGGTTTTTGCGGCGGCGCGGGGGTTCCCCAGGGCGAAGCGGAGGTCTGCGGCGGTGGCGGCGGCGTGGCGGGCGAGAGCGGCGAAGAGAAGAGGGACTGGTCATCGGCGTCGATCCGACCGGTGTCTTCGGAGGTCTTCTCGCGGATTCTGGAGAGCCAATCCGGGAGTTCACCCGGGGACACCGGCTCCGCTTCCGGTTGCGGAGGCGCTGCCGGTGCAAGCTCATCTTGGGTGCGGCGCGCCCTCAGGCGCTTGAGCCAGACCGGCTCCTCTCCTCCCTTGTCTCCTTCGGGTGCGGCAGGCGGACGATCCGCCGCGGTCTGGTCCCGCACTTTGGAGAGCCACTCGGGAGGCTCAGCGGCGGCTTCCGGCGCGGGAGCGGACGGAGGGATGGGCGGGGATTCCTTCCTCACCCACAGGTTCCAGTAGTCGGCAGTCCGTTGAATCAGGTTTTCCGGACGTTTGCCTTTGACCCGTGTATCCAGTCGCCTGACTTCTTTCCGGTTATTGCCGACCGCCAGCCAGTAGTATGCTTTGCCTTTGGACAGCGAGGGGAGAGAAATGCTCAGAGAAATGACGGAATCGACTGACCCTTGTGCAACTGGGTTCCCGGAGAGGAGTCCATCCTCGGCGTCACGGAAGGTCCCCTCTTTGCCACTGATTTCCTTTTGACCAACTGCAAATTGGAAAAGCGTGTCGCTTCCTACGGCCGAGCCGTTCGCCAGGAAATAGCGGGCCCCTTTGTAATGGACGATACCGCCCGATTCCGGATCGTAGTCGG
>JBEKDW010000081.1:0-8818 GCA_050014155.1 Anaerolineales bacterium | reverse complement strand
CGGCCAGGCATTGCGCGGCGAACCGTTGACCATCTACGGCGACGGATCCCAGACCCGCTCCTTTTGTTACGTCGACGATCTAGTGGACGGAATCTACCGCTTGCTGCTCAGCAACGAACACGATCCGGTCAACATCGGCAATCCGGTGGAGATCAGCATCCGCGAATTCGCCGAGCGAATCGGCGCGATGTTTCAGCCGCCGAGTCCGATCACCGTCCATATCGAACGGAGGGGCAGCGGCGATCCGCAACGGCGCCAGCCGGATATTACCCGCGCGCAAACCGTTTTGGGTTGGTCGCCAAAAATTCCCCTCGACGAGGGCCTGGCCCGGACCGTACGCTACTTCCAAACCAAAATACCCAAGATCCGCTCGTGAACCCCGCCTTTGCAGCCCGGCCTCGAGCGCGGCAAACCATGGCCCATATCTAGTTTTCGCCTGAGTGATAAATTGAACAACAACACGCTGAAGGAAAAAACGCGTTTTCCGGATTCATCCCCAAATAGCGAAAGCGGAGTGAATTGGAATCGGGAAGGATCCCGCTTCGCAAAATTTCTGGTAGTGGGAACGATCGGGGCCGTGGTGGACTTCGGCACGTTCAACCTGCTCACGGCGGGCTTGCATTTCTGGCCGGTGCCGTCCTCCGTCTGTTCATTCGTCGCCGCGGTTTGCAGCAATTTTCTGTTCAACAGGTATTGGACTTACCCTGACTCGCGTTCCAAGCCGATCTGGCGCCAGGCGGCCCAATTCACAGCGGTGAACGCGGTCGGTTTGGGAATCCGCACTCCGCTGTTTGCCTTTCTGATCCCGGTTTGGTCGCGCGCCTTATCCCGTAGCGGCGCGGAGCTTCATGTTTTGGGCGAGCAGCTTCCGCGTAACCTCGCTCTCGGATGCGCGGTCGTAGTGGTATTGATTTGGAATTTTGTCGTAAACCGGTTCTGGACGTATAATGATATTTCGTAAAGGCCATGAGTGGAAAAACCGTTCCCGCACCGATGATTATTTTCACCTCCCGGGGAGATTGGGGAGCCTTCCTGATCTACCCATATCTGTTCAATACGTCCGGTGAATGGATCGGTTGGGTGACGCCCCAGAAGGAAATTTTCAACCTTGATGGATCCTACATTGGGATGATCTCTCCCGACCAGCGGATCCTGCGTAAAAAAAGCCTGGAGATCGTGCCCCCAAAACGGAAAGTTCCAGCCCCCCCTTCCAAACCCAGGATTCCGGCAGCCATTCCGCTTCCCCCCCAGATGACGCAATTGTCATACGATCAGTTTGATGTCCTGGAAGATATGCCGGGTTTGCTCCACACAATGGACTCCGGCGAATTCAAGCCCGACGCCGAATAACCCATAAGTCCCATGGCTGAAGCCATTCGCAGCCTCACGCATTTGCTCGAAGTCGCCTCCTCGAGAAGATTCCTGGCGGTGGTCGAACCGGGCGACCGCGGGTTGGCGGAATCCCTGCCGTTCCCGTTTATTGCGATGGTCGGCGAATGGGAGATGAAGCTGTCCTTGTTGCTGGCGGTCATCAATCCGGCGATTGGCGGCGTGTTGCTATTGGGCCCGCGGGGAACCGGAAAAACAACCGCAGTTCGCAGCCTTTCACCGCTCTTACCCGATGTTGAACGTAGTCTATGCGCATATGGCTGTACACCGGAGGATGTTGAGAGCGGCGGGATCGAATCTATCTGCCCGGATTGCGCTAAAAAGCTCGGACTTGGCGAACCACTGACCTTCACCGACCGCGCCCGTTTGATCGAACTCCCCCTGCATTCAGAACTCCCAGACGTCATTGGCGGCATCGACGAACGGGCCGCCGCCCACCAGCGGATGCTCGTCAAGCCGGGGATTCTCTCCCATGCCGACCGCAACCTGCTTTACGTGGACGAGGTCAATCTGCTCGTGCGCGACGTGGCCGACGCCATCCTCGACGCGGCCGCCCAGGGTGTGTATACCGTCCGCCGGGGCCCGATTTCGGCCACCTACCGTTCGCGTTTCGTTTTGGTGGGTTCGATGAATCCCGAGGAAGGAATGCTCCGCCCGCAGATCGCCGACCGGTTCGGGTTGCGGGCTTTGGTGCGCGGATTGAATAATTCATCCGAACGCTGGGAAGCCTACCAGCGCTCGCACGCCTTCGAGCTCAACCCACGCGGGTTTATCGAATATTACCGGGAGACGACCGAATCGATCCGGGAGCAGATTCTTGTTGCGCGGAAGCGGCTGCCGGGTGTCCAGCTCGCGCCGGAAACCACGCGCCTGGGGCTGGAGGCGATCCAAAAGTTGGGGGTTACTTCTCTGCGCGGGACGAGCGTGCTGTTCGAATCCGCCCGCGCTTACGCCGCGGCCGACGGGCGCGACCGGGCCGATCCCTCCGACCTCGACGCCATCGCCGTTCCCGCGCTGCGCATGCGGCGTTCCGTGTTCATGGATCGTTACGCTTCCGATCAGGATCAGGAGGATAAGGCGATCCTGGAAACCTTCATGCAAGTCGGGGAGAAGCCGACGGAGTAGTCTTCCAATGCCTCAACCGCCGCATGGCTTCTTCCACTCGCGCCGTCGGCGCACTGAGTGAAATCCGCAAATACCCCTCCCCACCCTCTCCGAAGAAAGTCCCCGGCGAAAAACACACACCCGTGGATTCCAAAATCTCGGTAGCATACGTCTCCGCTGTCCGTCCCTCCGGAATCGGCGCCCACACATACAGCGACGCCAGGGGAGGTTGCGCGATGATGCCTATGGCAGCCAGCCCATCCAACACGAGATCGCGGCGCCGGGCGTAGAGTGCGTTGCGTTCGACCAGCCAGGATTGATCGCCGCGAAGCGCCGCCTCCCCCGCCGCTGTGACGGGTGCGAAAATTCCGGAATCGATGTTGCTCTTCACTTTCCGCACGGCTGCTACGACCTCCGCGTTCCCCGATAAGAACCCCAACCGCCAGCCGGCCATGTTATAGGTTTTGGATACCGACGTGAATTCGATCGCCGTGGATTTCGCACCTTCCACTTCGAGAATGCTCGAGGGAATGTACCCGTCGAAGGCGACGTCACAATAGGCGGCGTCGCTGCATATAAGGATTCCGTGCCGCGTGCCGAACGCGACGGCGTCCTTGTAGAATTCTCTCTCCGCCACCGCGCCGGTGGGGTTGTTCGGATAGTTGATCCATAGCATCCGCGCTTGGCGGAGCACATCCGGCGGGACGGCGCTCCAATCCGGTAGAAAATTATTCTCCCGGCGAAGCGGAAGCGTGAAAACCTCGGCGCCCGCCCATTCCGCCGCGATCCGATACGGTGGATAGGCCGGATCCGGGATCAGCGCCACGTCTCCCGGCCCCAGGCATGCCTGGGTGAGATGAAAGATCCCTTCCTTGGATCCGAGCAGCGCGGTGGTCTCGCGCTGCGGATCCAGTTCCACTTGAAAACGCGATTGGTAATACGCAGCCACCGCCGCAAGCAGCGACGGGGTTCCGTAACCGAACGCTGGATAACCATGGTTGTCCGGGTCGCGCGCCGCTTTTTCCAGCGCCGCCAGGATGTGCGCAACCGGCGGCCGGTCTGGTGATCCGATATCCATCCGGATGACGTCCACCCCGCGGGCCTTAAGTTTGGCGAGGGCCTCCGCCTGCCGCGCAAACGGATACGGCTTTAGACTTTCCACTCGGTTGGCAAAACGCATGAGCAATATCCCTTGAGGATTTTAAACGGTCGCGTTGGGGAAGAAGATGTTTCAGGGCGCGGATTCCTCCGCCGCCCGCATCGCCTCGAAGGCGGTGATCGCCACTTCCAGCATCGAGCGATCCGGGTTACGGGTGGTCAATTGTTGTGTCCACACGCCGGGCGCAGCGAGGATTCTTCCCAGAAGCCGGTCGCCCAGAAGAGCCGTCAGGCGCAGGTATTCATATCCGAAGGCGACCAGCAGCGGAATTCCCAGAACACGGCTGAGGAGCCGTTCCCAAAAAGGAAGCGGCCCGACCAAACCAAACAGGAGGATTGCCAGCGCCGCGATCACGATAAGAAAGGATGTTCCGCAGCGGGGATGTTCTTTCGGAAAGGCGTCGACGGATTCGGGGGTGAGCTCGGCGCCGGCTTCGTACGCGTTGACGGTTTTATGCTCGGCGCCGTGATACGCAAACACGCGGGCGATTTCCGGCATACGTCCGATCAGCACGAGGTAGAGTATCAACAGCAGGAGGCGGATCAATCCCTCGGTGATATTCCCGACTGCTGCCGAAACGCCAAGATAACTTTGCATCCCTTGGCCAATCGCCGCGGGAAGGAGAAAGAATACGCCGACCAGGATCAACAGCGAGAAGCCAATCATCGCCGCCCATTCGCTGCGGCCGACCGGTTTTTCCCCCTGGGCCTCCGCGGAGAACGAGAGGCTCTCCCAGCCGAGGCCGAGTGTGTCCCACAGCAGGAGCACCCCGCGCAACACGGGGATACGGGCGACTGCGCTTTGGTAGATTCCCGCTAGCGGCCGCACTTCCGTCTGGATCGTCCCGTCGGACCGGCGGACCGAGACGGCCATCGTTTTGCGGCCGCGCATCATCACGCCTTCCAGAACGGCCTGGCCGCCGTAGGAATGGACGATCCGGGAAGGCTCAGCGGGTGAGTTCATAGAAAAACCGGATATAGGCTTCGGTCCCGTGCGCCAGCGACGGCAGATGCAGTTTTTCGTTCGGCGCGTGCAGGTTGTCATCAGGCAGGCTGATGCCCATCATGATCGATTCCGTTCCCAGGAGATTTTGGATCAGCGAGACCACTGGGACGCTCCCACCCTCGCGGGCAAACATCGGCTTCGCGCCGAAGGCGCCTTCCAGCGCGCGGATGGCCGCGCGCATCGTCGGCGTATCGCGGCGGACGATCGCCGCCGGCCCTCCGGTTAGGTCGATTACTTCCCATTTGAGCCAAGGCGGCGCCTTCTGCTGTAGATAATTCACCAGTTGCGCCTTGACGTGGTGCGCTTTTTGATTCGGCACCAGGCGCATGGAAATTTTGGCCATGGCGCGGGCCGGCAAAACGGTTTTCGATCCCGTTTCGGTGAAACCGGAAAGCAGCCCGTTCACTTCCAGCGTCGGCCTTGCTCCCACCCGTTCGGTGACCGTATATCCCTCTTCACCGATAATCCCCAACCCAGTGGATTGGGAGAGGAATTCTTTTTGATCGAAGGGAATGCGCGCCAATTCCCGGCGCTCATCCTCGGCCAGGGGCTGCACGTCGTCATAGAAATTAGGTAGCAACACCCGCCCCTGGGAATCGTGCATCCCGGCGATCAGTTCGCACAGGATCTGGCCGGCGTTGGGAGAGGCGCCCCCGAACAACCCGGAATGCAGATCATGGGCGGCGGTTTCCACGCGCAGTTCGTAGTACGCCAGCCCGCGCAAACCATAGACGATCGTGGGCAGATCCGGCCGCAGGAGAAGTGTATCGCCGTTGAGCACGGCATCGCAGCGCAGGAGTTCCTTCTCGCGCGCCATCAGCGCCTCAAGGTGGGGCGAACCGACTTCCTCTTCACCCTCGATGAGGATTTTTATGCTTAAGGGCAAGGGACCGGCCGCGATCGTGGATTCCAGCGCCGCCAGATACGCCATCAGTGGGCCTTTCATGTCCGAGGCGCCACGCCCGAAAAGATTTTCTCCGCGAACTTCAGGCTCAAACGGCGGGGTGGACCATTCCTCGAGCGGTTCAGCCGGTTGCACGTCATAATGCCCGTATAGGAGAAGCACCGGCGCGGAAGAGTCGGAGTTCAGGCGCTGGCCGTAAACCGCTGGAGATCCCTCGGTGGGCAGGATCCGGGTTTGAAATCCGAGCCGCTTCAGCCGGGAGAGGAGCCAGTCCGCCGCCCGTTGGATGTCCGGGGCGTGTTGCGTTTGTGTGGAGACGCTGGGGATCCTGATGAACTCCATCAGGTCGTTGATAAAGCGTTCCCGGTTGGCCCGGGCGTATGTGAGCGCTTGATCCATCGACATGGGAAGGTTTACCGCCGTCCGACGATTGCGGAAAAGATGGTGCCGAAGGTACCTATGGTGAGGAGCGCCAGGATGATCATCGCGGCCGGCAACCCGCCGCCCGAAGAGGTTCCGCCAAAGGCCGGGAGCCCGACCGTGGCAATCGGTGTGGCGGGTGTAAAGGTCGGCAAACGGGTGGGAAGCACGGCGGAGAATTCGGCGGCCAAGGTTGGATCTATCGTCGGCTGATTCTTCGGAACCTGGGTTGCGGGAGGCTCCACAACGGTTAAATCCCCCGCCCCATAATGGATGATTACGTTCTCCGCGCTGACCCACGCTACACCCCCCGGCGCAGATGCGTAAGCGATTTGAATCCATTCCCCCGCTTTGGATTGCCCGAGGGCTTTGCATTTTTCCCCAAAGGTCAGGATTCCAATGATGGGGTAATACACAGCGCTGGGCCCCGCGCGCAAATTGGTGAAATCCGTGCTGTTCTTGCAGCATTCGACGAAGGGCGGTTCGAGCTCGGCGGTGGGTTGCGGTCCCTGAGCCCGTGCCGTTGACGGAGCGAGAAGACAAATTGCCAAAATGGCATACGCCGCGCAGATGAAGCGGCCAACGCCTTTTTTCCATCCGGGAACTAAAAAGGTATTCATTTCCTGTGTTCCATTTTTCGCACGGGCGCCGGTTTTTCGGGGTCCGGAGGCGATCCTTTTATGGTATCGGACAGTTGCTTCCTCAACAACAGCCGGATTCCGTCCGAGGGTATAATGGTTTTACCCATTCTTCCGGAGTGACGGCATGACCTCAGAGAGCATTTTACCCGGCCCCTACGCCTATCTTCTTACTGCCTTGGCGGGTGCCTTTCTGGCAGCACTTTGGCTCAGCATGATCCTCTGGACGGCCAAAGACATCCGTTCACGCTTGGACGAACGTCTGGCGCAAATCCTCGCCATCCTCATCGTCGCCCTGCTCACCATTCCAGGGTTGCTCCTTTACCTTCTCCTACGACCGCAGCGGACAATGGAAGAAGCATACCAATCCAGCTTGGAGGAAGAGGCGATGCTGGCCTCGTTGGCTGGCCGGTTGACGTGTCCAGGCTGCGCCCGCCAGGTGGAACATGACTGGCGCATTTGTCCGACCTGCTCGACCCTGCTGCGCAAATCCTGCGCCGATTGCGGCAGGATGCTGGACCTCTCTTGGAACGTATGCCCGTACTGCGGCAGGGCGGTTGCCGGCAAGGAAGCCGAGACAACCTCCGGCGAAGCGGGCTGACCGCCAACTTACCGCGCGGACTATCCTAAACCCCCGTTTTTCAAAGCGGACTTTCCGGCGTAGCGGGCATCATCGCCCAATTCGTTTTCGATTCGCAGCAGTTGGTTGTATTTCGCAACACGGTCGCTGCGGGCCGGCGCACCGGTTTTAATCTGGCCCATGTTCATCGCCACGCTCAAATCCGCGATGGTCGTATCCTCGGTTTCCCCCGAGCGGTGCGAGGTGACGGCGCGCCACCCGGCGCGGTGGCAGACTTCCACCGCCTCCATTGTCTCGGAAAGCGAACCGATCTGGTTGAGCTTGACCAGCAGCGCATTGGCCGCCTTCTCGGCGATGGCCTTGCGCACGCGCTCCGGATTGGTCACCAGCAGGTCGTCGCCCACGATCTGGAGGGTTCCGCCCGCTTTTGCAGTAAGCAGTTTCCAGGAATCCCAGTCGTCCTCCGCCAGGCCATCCTCTAGGCTGATGATGGGATACTTGGCGACCCACTCCAGCCAGAAGGCGACCATTTCCTCGCCGGTGAGTTTCTTGCCCTCACGGCGCAGATTATAGGTGCGGGTCTTGTTGTCGAAGAGCTCCGACGCAGCCGGGTCGAGCGCGATGGCCATCTGATCGCCGGGCTTGTACCCCGCTTTCTCGATGGCGGTTAAAATCACTTCGACCGCTTCCACGTTCGATTTCAACGCGGGGGCGAATCCGCCCTCGTCGCCGACCAGCGCGGTGTAATTCTTCTCCCGCAGGACGCCCCTTAGGGATTGGTAAACCTCCGACGACCAGCGCAATCCTTCCCGGAACGACGTCGCCCCGACCGGCATGACCATGAATTCCTGAAAGTCGGTGGATTGCCATCCGGTGTGCGTGCCGCCGTTCAGGATGTTCATCATCGGCACAGGCAGCACATGCGCAAACACTCCGCCGATGTACCGGTACAGCGGCTGGTGCAGGGATGCGGCCGCGGCTTTCGCCACCGCCAGACTGACGCCCAGAATTGCGTTGGCTCCCAGGCGGGATTTATTCGGTGTGCCGTCCAGATCCAGCAGTGCCCGATCGACGGCGAGTTGATCCGTCGCTTCACAGCAGGCAAGCGTCTCGGCGATCTCGGTGTTGACGTTGTCGACCGCCTTGAGCACGCCTTTGCCGCCGTAGCGCTGTGGATCCTTGTCGCGCAGTTCCAGCGCCTCATGGGTGCCGGTGGATGCGCCGGAAGGTACAGCCGCTCTGCCCCAGGAACCGTCCGCGAGGGTTACTTCCACCTCCACGGTGGGATTCCCGCGCGAATCGAGGATCTCGTGCGCAATAATCTGTTCTATCGTCGTATCCATGACACTCTCCCGAAAAGATATGGAATGCTTCGCAACCCGCCCATCCCCCGGTCGTTGCCGAACCGGGATTATACCGCAGTGGATATGTCGAGCGCTTTCGTTTGTTTTTTTAAAAGGAAACCCGTGCAATTTCCCATTCCCATTATGGATCCGTACAAATCATTTCATGGGTGATTTCATTCCGCGGGCGGATCAATTTCCGCCACATCGCCGGGGACAGGTACAGCCCGCGCTGCGAGGCCACGTCGTCGTTGTATTCGAAGATGTCATACCGGC
>JBEKDW010000080.1:0-8985 GCA_050014155.1 Anaerolineales bacterium | reverse complement strand
GACGACGTTGCTGAAACTATCGCGGAAAAAATACTGAAAGATTTCGATGGGTTGGATGATGAATCTGCTCTGCAAAACGCCGCTAATCGAATATTTCGTAAAAGATGCGGCAGAAAGTCAAATGCAAGAGGCGAAGTATTGGCCATTTCTAAGGCATGTCTCTCTAAAGTCCTATACTTAGAGGTTGATAAACTCCACTGCACCACCCGGCAGATCGAGGATAGGATATTTGCTGGCCACACCGCAAGCCCAGCATGTTATCTCGTCGAGCGGTATTATAAGAAAGCCCCAGTCAGAGGATTGCTTTTATTGGCTGCATATACTATTTTGGAGGCTGGAAAAATTAACCCCGTGGGTATTAAGGGATTGGAAATACTCACCTGCACCGAAGAAGGAATTCGCCGCCTCCGGGATGATGAGATTGCTTCTCTAACAGCACTTTCCGAGAGTTTGGATTCCCAAATAAGCCAAAGCCTATTTCCGACCGCACGGCTCTGAACTGATAAGGGGATTAAAAATGCTCTATGCAATCTCAGTTCTGCTGGCTGCAATCGTCGTCATTCTCATTCTGATCCCGATCGGCGTAGGGATCCTCCTTGCCGGAGGAGTGTGGTATGCCGGATGCGTCGCCCTGCTCCTATGCATGGCGGCCTGGGAATATGCGCGCTTGTTTTCCAAACCCGAAGTGCACATTCCCCCCGGTATTGTGGCCGTGGGAGTGGCGGCGTTGATCATCCTGCGCTGGGGGTACGGGTTTGACCACATGGGCATCGCGCTGACGGGGATCATTTTCCTTAGCGTGATCTGGTTCCTGATCCGGTACGAACGAGGAAACGAAAAGCACTCGGCCAGCGCCATGGGCATCACCCTCGGCGGCACGCTGTACCTGGGATGGTTTTCGGCGTACTTCATTTCCCTCCGCCAGCTTCCTTACGGATTGTGGTGGACGATGGCTTGCCTGGCGGCCGTGGGGCTGACCGATTCGATGGCTTTCCTCGTCGGCAAGCGTTGGGGCAAACATCCGCTGACCCGCTATATCAGCCCGAATAAAACCTGGGAGGGATTTTTCGGCGGATGGGTTGGCGCGACGTTGGGGGGTTGGGCGATCGGATGGATTTTCCAAATCGCCGCGTCGCCCGCCAGCAGCATCACCCCGTTGGGCGGTTTGGTGCTGGGGTTCATGATCGGCCTGCTCTCGCCGCTGGGGGATCTGACGATCAGCATGATGAAACGCGAAGCGGCTCAGAAGGATTCGGGAGATTTTTTCCCCGGCCATGGCGGCATCCTGGATCGGATCGATTCCTGGATCATCATGGCGGTGGTCGGATATTATGTCGTCAACAATCTGATCCCGATTCTGCATTGGTAACGTTTGCCAGAAAGCGAACCGGCCTGGAAAATCCTCCAGGCCGGTTTTTTATCCGTGAGTTCAAACGTCCGATCGAACGATTTCCCGCTATCCTCCGAAGGAGCTGCCCCCCGAAAGCCCGCATACGGCGACGTTACCCTGCATTACACAATTCGAGAAACCGTTCGGGCCGATCACGCTCATCAGGTCGGTCAGCGAGTACGATTCCTCAGCCAGAAGGAGAAGCGTCGTACGGGTATCTGTGCGCGAGAGCAGAACCAGCCCGATCCCGGTCGAGGGGATCGAGCCAAAACCGGGGATGTCGATCATCGGTAAACTGTTCATAAACACCGATGTTGAAGGGAGCGTGATCCCCAGAGGATCGATGTACTTTGTGATGCCGGGGCTGGAGTAGGTCCCCAGGATGATCAGGTCTTTGCCATCCGCAGCCTCCGTTGCAACGCTGGAGACGACCCCCACGCTTGCCAACTCCTGCTGGATGGAAGTGATCGGGCCCAACAGGCTGGCGGAAAGGGAGACATCGCTCATGGGAACGATGACCACCGGGCGCTGGAACAGGAAGGGAAAATCCTTTAGGTCGTGTACGCGTTCAGCGCCGAGTAGAAAATCCGCGATGCGCTGGATCCACAAGGCATTATCGGCGACCTGATTGTATGGAGGTTGGAGGAAAGACATATCCCCGATTGCCAGTACTTTGCCGCTGGCGTCAAGTGCGGCGGCGGAGAATCCACCGCTTTGGTCGGTGCGCGAGGATTTTATCTCCCCGGATGTGAGCAGGAGCGACGTTCCCGTTTGGGTCTGGATGGAATGCGCGGCATACAAAACCAACGTCTGCAAGCCGTCGGTAAGCGGATGATCCCCGAAATTCCGGATATACACGTTGCGGAAGTTCCCTTCGTACTCGGTCATGTTGTAAAGGTAATCGTCGCTAAACGTAATGTCGAAGGGAGCGAGCAGGGTATTGGCCGCAATCACGTCGGCGACGATGACAGCGGATCCGAACCCGGAATAATCGACCCGCAGTACCGAACGGGTCGGATCGGTGAGGATAAGCAGGCGCCCGCCGCGCTGGACAAACTCCTGCAGCAACTGCACTTCACCGGAGGAATATGATATCGTCGGGCAGACCGAGATGTAGGCGGCGGCGTATTTCAGCTGGTCGGCCAGCGTGCGCTCGTCGTAATTTCCACTAAGGATATTCTCGACCCGCCCTCCGCGGGCGTCGATAATCCCGGTCAGGGACGCCAGTTCAGAGGAAGAGAACAGATTTTCGTGCGATTGGTCCAACAAGATAATCCCCCCGGGTGCGCTGACATCCGGCTCCGGAAGTGCCGCGGGAGTGGAAAGAGGCGGTTGCGGGATGGTGAATGAGTTGTATTCCGGGGTGGCAATCGATCCTCCTCGCCAATAGTAGCCTTGATAAAACCATACCGTCCGGATCAGGATGGGAAGCGCGATCAGGGCGGCGGCAAGCGGTATGCGTAAGCGGGTCATGGAAGCCTCCCGTCGTCGGCGGGGATGTAAAGGAAGTAGGTTCCGGCTTTCTTCGGGTACGAGGTCAGTTCGCCGTCTTTGGTTTCGAAAAAGAAGGAATACGCGAAGTAATCAGGCAGGCCAGACGGCTTGCGTAAATCACGGACCGCGAAATTCCAAACGTGCGCCATCGATGCGGCTTTAACAATCGCATCCGACTGCGTCCCCAGGGAATCCGCAAGGCCGAGCCGCACCGCTTCCGTGCCGATGTATATTTTTCCGCTCAGGACGTCCTCCGGTGTAGCTTTCAGCGCCTTTCCCCGCCCCAGAACGACGGCCCGGTAAAAACCCTGTTTGAGCGGATCCAGGATCCGCAGGGTGGCGTCCCTCGAATCTCCGAAGAATTTATACGGACCGGTCGAGACTTCCTCCTCGAGTACAAGCGGAGCCATCGGTAGGGTGGTGCGCACCCCTACATTGCCGACCTCCGATGAGGGTTGGACCATGATGTAGTCGGTGCCCACCGCGAGATAATACGCGCCGCTGGCGGACATATTCTCGACGACCGTAACCACGGGTTTTTTCTGCCGCAGGCGGATGAGCTCCAGATACGTCGATTCGGTATCGGCCACGGTTCCGCCGGGGCTGTCCAAGACCAACACTACGGCGTTGATTTCCGGATGATCGTATGCATAGCGGATTTGCGTATCCAGGTCGCCCGCGGTGTTCGCGTCGATCGCATCGCGAAGATACACGATGCCGATCACCGGCCGCGGAACGAGCAAGGCCAGAAGGATACCCACGACGAGTGGCAACGCCAGCCAGAGAAGAACCTTGGCCAGCGGGTGGGACAGCCATTTCGTCTTGATCGCGTTCATTGCCGCTCCTTTCCAATCAATGAAATGGGGGATCGGGAGATGATGCAAACGCCGCGTGGATGATACCTTGGGCGCGAAAGACTCTTCAAGCATAATATGGATTGGCGGCGGGCGCAAACCGCGCGGCCGGAGAAAGGCGAATGCGGACCGGGATAAGTTTGATATTTTCCCACCGCTGTTCTGGCTCAGGGGTTCAGTTCGCCCCGCACCGTCTCATACAGGGATTCCGCCCGCAGGTCGCGCAGCGTATAGCAGGATGCGCCGAGATGGCGCGCGAGTTCCGATGCCAATCCCTGGTCGAACGCGGCGTGCTCCATGTTCACCACCACGCTGCGGATCTTCTGGCGGCAGATCTCGTCCGCCACCTGATACGACTCGGCCAGCGGCGGTTGCGAACCGATGGATACGTTTCCCGCTCCGTCGGTTAACAGGATCATCAGGGGCAGGATTTCAGGATGTGTGATTTTTTCCGTGGACAGCGTTTTCAACGCCAGGGATAACCCCGCCGCAAGCGGCGTCTTGCCGCCGACGGGGATGTCGGCCAGCGCTTTGCGCGCGAGACTCGTCGAGTGGGTCGGGGGGAGGACAAGGTGGGCCCGGTCCTTTTGAAAGACGATCAGCCCCACCCGATCCCGGCGCTGGTAAGCGTCGGTCAGCAGGGAAAGGATTGCGCCTTTGGTCGCCGTCATCCGTTCGGCGACGGCCATCGACCAGGACGCATCGACCACGAAAAGAATTAGATTCCCAGTCCGCCGGACCCGGACTTTGCTTTGGAAATCCGACCGGCGGATGGAGAACGCCACCTGTTCCCGTTCCGGGAGTCGTTGGTTTTGGAAGGGCGCCGCCGCCCGCACGGTGGCATCGAACGCCAGGTCTTCCGCGTTGCCAGGAGTGGGACGGGATTGGATGTACCGGCCGCGATGCTCCTTGGTCCGCGTGCGCGATCGGCGGCCGCTGAGCTTGCGGGTGAGTTTGTCCAGCGGCGTAGAGAGCCGGCGGGTGGCAAACGGCGCTCCGGCCTTGGCTTTTTGTCCGCCCTCCCACCAGGGTGCATCTTTCGACTCTGAAGGCTCCGGAGCGCGGGGCAAGGCCGATCCTTCCGCGGGGGTTTCTTCCCCTTCCTGCGGCGTCAGGTTATCTTTTTTTTTACGGGGCGGTTGGTCCGTTCCTGCGGGGCGGGTACGGCTGAATCTTCCTGGGGCGGCAAAGCGGCCTGGATCTGCTCGATCTGTCCCTCCAGGTTGAGGAGGCTGGCTTCTCCCTGTTGCAGCGGGCCATGTTTGAGCCGGTGCGGCAGCGCCAGTTCGGCCGCCAGGGCGATATCGAGATCGTTCAGCGCGGAGCGGCCTTCCAGCGCAGCCTGGGCCCGGGCGGCTTTGAGGATTACCAGATCGGCGCGATGGCCGTCCACCTTTAAGGTGGTTGTTAACCCGGCGATCGTCAGCAGATCGCGCGAGGAATATTTCACGGTATCCACCAGATCCCTGGCGCTTTCGATCTCCTCCGAGAGCTCGAGTTCCTGGCCGTGCCATTGGGAGCGGAATGTTTCCGGGTCGGACTCAAACGCCAGGTTGCGCTCCATAATGGCTACGCGGTCGCGCAAATCGGCAATCCCGCGCACGTCGACGCACAGGGAGAATCGGTCCAGAAGCTGTGGACGCAGATCGCCTTCCTCCGGGTTCATCGTTCCCACCAGGATGAACCGGGCCGGATGGGCAAAAGAGATTCCTTCCCGTTCTACGATGTTCATCCCGCTGGCGGCCGAATCCAGCAGGATGTCTACGACGTGGTCGTCGAGCAGATTAACCTCGTCGATGTAAAGCAGCCCGCGGTTGGCTGCGGCCAGGATTCCCGGCTCGAACCAGCGTTCCCCTTTTTGGATCGCCCGTTCGATGTCCATCGTTCCCACCACACGGTCTTCCGTTGCTGAAACCGGCAGATCCACAAATGCGGTGCGCCGTTTCTCCACGGGCAGGGTTTCCCCGCCGGCCGAGCGCTCACGGCATTCCGTGCACCAGGAGGTAGGGCGGTCGGGGTCGCAGCCGAAACGGCATCCGCGGACGGCGCGGACCTCGGGAAGCAGTGCGGCCAGCGCGCGGGCAGCCGTGGATTTGGCCGTTCCGCGTTCGCCGCGGATTAATACACCCCCGATCCGGGGGTTGACGGCATTGAGAAGCAGCGCCCGCTTCATGCGTTCCTGACCCGCGATGGCGGGAAAAGGGTAGATATTCGGCATGGGGATCCTTGTGCAAAAATTATACCTCGCGCCAACCCGAAAAACAGGCGGCTCCGCCGGCAGTTGCCAAAATATCGCATATCCCTTTATAATGCTTCAATTCATCCACCGGAGAAAAATCCATTGATGCAGAAAGCCAGCCCGCAATCCAACCAGGGGGAGGAGCCGAAACTCCAAAACGCCGACACCCCCATGAACGACCTATTGCAGGAAACACAGGGAGCCGACGTTCCAAAAAGGGGCGAGGTTCGTAAAGGGACGATCGCGCGCGTCACCCCCTCGGAAATTCTTGTTTCCATAGGCACCAAGTCGGAAGGAATCATTCCCGCCAAGGAATTGGAGCACCTTTCCGCCGAAGCCCGGGACCAATTAAAAGAAGGGCAGGAAATCAACGTCTACGTGGTGGTTCCGGAAGACCACCAGGGCAACGTAGTGCTCTCACTCGCCAAGGCCCAGGAAGAAACCGATTGGCAACAAGCGGAGGAACTCCGCACTGGACAGGCCGTGTATCAGGGCAAGGTGGACGGATTCAACAAGGGGGGGTTGATCGTCAAAGTGGGGAACCTGCGCGGTTTTGTTCCCGCCTCCCAGTTCAGCCTCTCGCGCCGGCATCGCAGCGAAGGAGAGACGGTCGACCAAAAATGGAGCCACATGGTGGGAGAGCCCATTTGCGTCAAGGTCATCGAGGTGGATCGCAGCCGCAACCGGCTGATATTGTCGGAGCGGGCCGCCGCCAAGGAATCCCGCGAGAGCCAAAAGGAACGCCTGCTACAGGAATTGCAGGAGGGCGAAGTGCGCACCGGGCATGTAATCAGCCTGGCGAATTTCGGCGCCTTTGTGGATCTCGGCGGAGCCGACGGCCTGGTTCACCTTTCGGAAATCACCTGGAAGCGGATCAATCATCCTTCGGAAGTACTAAAGGTCGGCCAGGAAGTGAAAGTCAAAGTCATCAGCATGGACCGGGAACGGAAGCGCATCAGCCTTTCCATGAAATCCCTGGAGGAAGATCCATTTTCCGTCGCCAGCAGCCGACTGCATGAAGGCCAATTGGTGAGCGGAACGATCACCAAACTCACCAAGTTCGGCGCGTTTGCCCGGATTGAAGGTGTGGAAGATGTCGAGGGTTTGATCCACGTTACGGAACTTTCGGAAAACCGGGTGGAGCATCCCAAGGAAGTCGTCCAAGTCGGCCAAAGCCTGACCTTGCGCGTGGTTAAAATCGACACTGAAGCTCGCCGGATCGGGTTGAGCATTCGCCGGGTGGCTTCCAGCCAATACGCCGATCTGGATTGGGATACAGCGATGCGCGATATGAATTCAACCGACCCCGAAAATTAATCTTTTTTGCTCCGGGTACAAGCGGGCGGCGCAGAAATAGATTGCGCCGCCCTTTGCAACCCTTCCCGCGGGGGGACCGTATATCACCATAGAATAGATCGAATCGCCGCCGGTTTTTAATTGCCGGCTCGTACCATCAGGCGGTTTGAGGGTCCGGAGCGGCCGCTGAGGGACAATTTCACCGTGGTGGAAATCCAGAAGGAATGGCTGCTTTCGGCTCGCAAGGGGGATCCCGATGCCTTTGGTCGGATCGTGGAGGCTTTCCAGAAGCCGGTCTATAACCTTTGCTTCCGAATGCTCGGAAATCCGGAAGACGCCGAGGACGCCGCGCAGGAAACTTTTTGGCGGGCCTTTCAGGGACTCTCCAGATATGATCCAAAGCGTTCCTTCGGAACGTGGTTGCTTTCCATCGCGGCCCATTATTGTATCGACCGCCTTCGAAAAAAACGCCTTAACCTCCTCTCGCTTGAATCCCTGCTTCCCGAAGACGACGCCCCCGATCCCGCTCCCGGCCCGGAAAATCAAACCGATCAAAAACAAGGCCAAGCCGCAGTCCAGGAGCAATTGGCGAACCTGGGAAAGGAAGAACGAGCTATGATCGTGATGCGCTATTGGTACGACATGTCTTACGAGGAAATTGGCCGCGCCCTTTCCTGTTCCGTCAGTGCGGTTAAGAGCCGCCTGCACCGAGCCCGGCAAACGCTGGCCCAGCGGTGGACGTCGGTTCACGGCCCGGCGCCCGCTTGGGCAGGAGAACGCCATGAATAGACATTTGCCGTTTGAGGATTGGATCTTCGCCGATGATGCCCTCCCGGAAAACAATCTTCGGGAGTTGCAACGTCACTTGCGGGAATGCGACCAATGCCGGTCGATCGACCAACGCTGGCAGGCCGCCCGCCAAGCCATGCGGGAAGCGGGCATGCAGACGCCTGCGCCGGGATTTACCACCCGGTGGAAAGCTATGGCCAGGCGGCGTCTGGAAATACCCGGTCCGGCGCAAGCCTGGATCTTCCTCGCCGCAACCGGATTGGGGTCGTTGGTCATGGCCGCTCTGCTTGCGGTGCAAACTTCCTCGGAAGGTTTTTCTTTATCCGGGGTATTTTCCCGCAGCTCGACTGCGGTGGCTGGGACGCTCCAGGATTGGGCGAACGCTTCCAATGCACTGGGAATGGTATTACGGATCGTTTCCCGTTCCATTCCCCCAGCTTGGTATCTGATTGCGGTGTTTCTCCTGAGCGTCCTGGGGATCCTCGGGTTGCTCTGGTTCGTCCGCACGACCCGCGAGGGGAAAAAATGACGGTCAGGCTTCGGACCGGTTTCTTGATCGCCTTTTACGCGGCACTGCTCCTCCCGCAGATTGCCTGGGCTAGGGGGGCGGGAATCCACGACGTTGTAATCGGAAAACCGTTTACCCTTTCCGAGGGAGAGACTTTCTCCGGCAATTTGATCGCCATGGGTAGCCCCGTGACAATGGAGAAAGGATCGACGTTTGAAGGGGATATCGTCCTGGTCGGCGGATCCTTGGAATCGGCCGGGAAAATCCTCGGCCAGGTTGCATCGATCGGCGGAATGGTGCACTTTGCATCCACGGCGACCGTCAGCGAAGACGTCGCCGTCATCGGTTCCGCTCCACGGGTGGATCACGGCGCGAAAATCAGCGGATCAATGAAAAGCATCGGAGAATTTCCGCT
>JBEKDW010000079.1:0-9039 GCA_050014155.1 Anaerolineales bacterium | reverse complement strand
AGGCATCGCCTTGTTGCCGCTCGTTCACAACCTATACTTTGGCCATCAATGGGTGCTCTCCGCAACGAGCGGGAATCTCCCGGTCAATCTGCTCCTGCTTCCCTCCACCTGGCTCGCCTTCCTGCACGGGGATCCCGCCGCCGTGGAAACGGTCCACCAGCAAATCGGGATGGTCTTTCTGATCGCGGACGTCCCGCGATCGGTGTGGCCGACCCTGGCGGCGATGGCGTTGTGCTTCGCGTGCTGGCTGGGGGTAACCGGCTACTCGGTTGCGCGACGGTGGTGGCCTGAGCTGGCAATCCTGGTGGTCCCGGTTTTTTTCCTGGCGATTCATTTTATTTACGGTGTCAGCACATACTATCCCCGCCACATTGTCATCGCCTATTTATCCATGGCGATCGTCACGGTTCTGGTTTTAATCCGCCATTTGCCCGATCTCCCCGCCCCGTGCGACCCTGCGGTAGAATTGCCTCAGAAGTAGAGAAAATCGGGAGAAACCCCCATGGACTGGAAAAATACCCGTTTTCTGGTGACCGGCGGCGCCGGTTTCCTTGGATCGTTCGTTCTGGAACAGCTGCGGGCGAAGGGAGCGGCAAGGATCACGGCCCCGACGATCAACGAGGTCGACCTGACCGATCCTCAAGCCGTACGCCGTCTGATGGCGGATTCCAAACCCGAGGTGGTGATCCACCTGGCGGCGATGGTGGGCGGGATCGGCGCCAACCGCGACCGTCCGGCGGAATTTTTCTACCAGAACCTGACGATGGGGACGAATGTCATCCACGAATCGTGGAAGGCGGGCGTTAAAAAAGTGACCGCCATCGGAACCGTTTGCTCCTACCCCAAAAACCCGCCGGTTCCATTCAAAGAAGAGAATCTGTGGGACGGATATCCCGAAGAGACCAACGCGGCCTACGGTCTTTCGAAAAAAATGCTGCTGGTTCAAGCGCAAGCCTACCGGCAGCAATATGGGTTCAACGCGATCGTGCTGCTCCCGGTAAACTTATACGGCCCGCGGGATAATTTCAATCTGGAAACCTCCCACGTCATTCCGGCCTTCATCCTCAAATGTCTTGACGCGAAGGAACGGGGAAAGGACGAAGTGGTCATGTGGGGGGACGGCAGCCCGACGCGGGAATTCCTCTACGTCGAGGATGCCGCCAGAGGCATTCTTTTGGCCACGGAGAAATACGACGGGGATCTGCCGATTAATTTGGGGTCGGGACAGGAAATCAGAATCCGCGATTTGGTCGCCACCATGGCCAGGCTGCTCGACTATAAGGGGAGGATCGTCTGGGATAAGACCAAGCCGAACGGACAACCGCGCCGGTTGCTGGACGTCTCCCGGGCCCGGGAGAGATTCGGTTTTCGCGCGGAGGTGAAACTGGACGACGGGCTGCGGCGGACAATCGATTGGTATCTCTCGGTGCGGGAGAAACGGGGCGGCGCGTGACCGATCGGACGAAACCCTTTTCCCCAAACGTCACTCTGATCCGCGTTCGCTCCGGGTGGGAGGCTTTAAATCTCCGGGAACTATGGAACCGGCGGGAATTGCTCTGGTTCCTGGCCTGGAGGGATATCCGCGTACGATATAAACAAACAATACTCGGCGTCGGCTGGGCCGTCTTGCAGCCGTTAATGCAAGTGGTGGTTTTTTCGGTTGTCTTCGGAGGATTCCTCAAAGTCCCCACAGATAATTCAATCCCGTACCCGATATTTTCTTCCTCCGCAGTCATCCCTTGGACATTATTTGCCGCGATCCTTTCCGGCACCGCCGGCAGCCTGATCGCCAACGCCGGAATCCTCACCAAGGTGTATTTCCCGCGACTGCTAATCCCGTTGGCTAATGTCGCAGCGCGCCTGGTGGATTTCGGCGTGGCGTTCGTCATTCTCATCGGATTGATCCTGGCGTACGGCGTTTCGATCACACCGGCCATCCTCTGGATTCCGGTTTTCCTGCTGCTGCTGATCGTTTGCGCGTTGGGGTTCGGGCTGTGGTTGGGCGCGCTGAACATGTACATCCGCGATATCCAAATGTTGGTCCCGTTCCTGGTGACGCTGTGGGAGTTCGCTTCGCCGGTTGTCTACTCGCCCAATTCGGTCCCGGCCGCCTGGAGGTTGGTCTACGCACTCAATCCGATGGCCGGCGTGCTAATCGGTTTCCGCTGGTGTCTCCTGGGAACGGCGGTGCCCGGACCAGAAATCTGGCCTTCCGTCATCGTCGCGCTGGTACTGTTCGTCAGCGGCGTGACGGTTTTCCAGCGTGTGCAGCGCAACATGGTGGACATTCTATGAAACGGGATCCGATTGCAATTTCAATCCACGGATTGGGGAAACGGTATCGGATCGGATCCTACGTGGGCACTGGCAACACGCTGCGCGGGTGGTTGGGCGACCTCTTCAGCCGCCGGCCGAGCCCGCAATCGATCGCCGAACAGGAACCGAGATATCTCTGGGCTTTGCGGGATCTGACATTCGATATTCCCGTGGGGGCGGTGGTCGGCATCGTCGGACGGAACGGGGTGGGGAAGAGCACGCTGCTGAAAATTCTATCCCGCATCACCGATCCGACGGAGGGAAGCGCCGAATTGTACGGTAAAACCTCGTCGCTCCTGGAAGTCGGGACGGGATTCCATGGGGAATTGACGGAAGGGAAAATATCTACCTCAGCGGGGCCATCTTCGGGATGACGCGGGCGGAAATGGCCCGGCGATTCGACGAGGTCGTCGCTTTTTCCGAACTCGAACGGTTCCTCGACACGCCCGTCAAGCGCTACTCCAGCGGGATGTACGTCCGACTGGGATTCGCGGTGGCGGCGCACCTCGATCCGGATATTCTCCTGGTGGATGAAGTGCTCGCCGTAGGCGATCTGTCGTTCCAGCGCAAGTGTCTCAACCGTATGAGCGACGTGGCCCAGGCCGGCCGGACCGTGCTCTTCGTCAGCCACCAGATGACCGCCATCCGCCGCCTGTGCAACCGGACGATCTGGCTCGAAGCCGGGCGGGTCAAGGATTTCGGTTCCACCGGCGAGGTGGTGGCACGCTACGAAAGCGAGTCGCTTGGCGCTTCGGAGGCCGGCGCGTCGGATTCCCATCAGGGGTCCACGTATCGAGCACGCTACCTCGCGTGGGCATTGGCGGGCGCCCCGGAAGAGAATGCGCATTTGATATCCATGCTGGAACCCGTGAATTTCCGTTTGGCGCTGGATGTGCGTGAGTCGGTCCGCGCGGGTTATGGCGGATTCGAGATTTTCGATCTGGAGGGGCGGTTGATTTGGTCCGGATCGTCCTACGACCAGGGCCGCGGAGATATTCCGTTCATCCCCGGTCGATACGAGCTTTTTTACCGGCTTCCGATGTTGCCGCTGAAACCCGGCGCCTACCGGTTGCACGCGTCGTTTTACGACCGCGAGGGAGACCGACTTTTGGATGATTGGTGGGCGAATCCGGAGCTCGTAATTTCCCTTCCACCCTCCTCCCACCCGCAGGACGAATGGCAGGGCGTTCTCAACCTCCCGTGCGAATTTTCCATCCGCAAGGATTGAACTCCCGCTACCGCCGCTTCACCGGACGGATTTCCTCCGCGGCACGCGCGGCCCGGATGGGCTTACGCCCGCGGGCCGTGATACTGCTCTACCACCGGATCGCTTCCCCCGCGATGGATCCGCTCCTGCTCTCCGTTGCGCCGGGGCATTTTTCGGACCATCTGGCGATCCTGCGACGGGATTATCACCCAATCACACTAGCGGAATTGGCGGAAGCGTGCGCGGCAAATCGCATACCCGACCGCGCGGTGGCGATCACGTTCGACGACGGATATGCGGACAACCTGCGTGCGGCTGCGCCGATCCTGGAGCGGTATCGGCAAAAGGCGACGGTCTTCGTCACCGGAGCCTGCCTGGATGAGACGCCACTTTTCTATGATGAATTGGAACGCATTCTGCTTTGGACGCCCCAACTTCCGGCACGAATTCGGATCCGCGTGAACGGGCGCGCGCGGGATTGGGAATTGGGGGAGTGGGCTCGGCGGCCAAAAAGACCGGACGGCGATTTTCTCCATTGGAATATGGAGTGGCTTTCCGATCCGACTCCCCGCCACCGTTGTTACCGGGAATTGTTCGATATCCTGCGCGCCGCTCCGGTGCGAGTTCGCGCGCAAACCATGGCCTCGCTGCGTAAGGCGGCGGGTATCGAACGAAGTCGTCCGCCCCACCGCCTGTTGATGACGCAAGCCGAATTGCGGAAGGCAGCCCGGGGAAACGCACTGGAAATCGGCGCGCACACCCGCAACCACCCGGCGCTCAACCGGCTAACGACGAAGGAACAACGGGACGAGATCGTCTCCGGAAAGCAGCTGCTGGAACAGGCGATCGGGCGGGAGGTGCGCGCCTTTGCCTACCCCTACGGCGGCCCATGGGACGTGGCGCCGGAAACCGTTCAACTGGCGCGGGAAGCGGGCTTTGCCGTAGCCTGCGGAAATTATTCCGGACCGATGGATTCGGAGAGCGATCTGTTCTGGCTTCCGCGCTGCCTGGTTCGGGATTGGAGCGGGGGGGAATTCGAACATCGGATACGGGAATTCTTCCGGCCGCAGGCGGAAACCCCGCCTCGGGGATAAGGACATGCAGAGGATAAACGGACTCCGGAATCGAATCCGCCGCGATCCATACGAAGCGGCGGTAATATTCCTCGCGGCGGCGGTTTTCATTGCGATTGCGGTATACGCTTTCGGATCGGATATCCGCGAACTGGCGGCAAACCGGCTGCAGGACGATTCCTATTATTACCTCCAGCCCGCCTGGAATTTCTCCCGCAGCGGGATTTTCACCTTTGACGGCGAGCATCCGACCTATGGATTTCAACCCCTATGGATGATCGTACTGGCGGTGCTCGCCCGCGTGTCGCCCGACAAACTTTTTTTCCTGCGGGCGAGCGTCGCGCTGGGAGGATTGTTTTTCTGTCTGACGGGCGTGGCGCTTTACCGACTCGCCCGCGGATGGCTGACCGGCTGGCGGGTGGCGATCGCCCCGGTGCTTTGGACGGCGAATCATTCCCTGATCGCGATTTACATTACTGGGAAGGAAAACGCCCTGTTTGCTTTTCTGCTGGTCGTGGCGTGCATATTGGTTTGCCGAAGAATGAGCAGCCCTTCGCGCGGAGCGTGGAAGGAAGGCGCGGTCCTCGGGTTGATGGTACTGAGCCGCGTCAACGCTGTAATTCCCGCGCTGCTCCTGCTGGCCGTCCTGTGGTGGCAGGGCGCGGGATCGCGCGCCGAACGCGCCCGCCGCGCGGGGATGGCGGCCTTGGGAATGCTCGCGGTCGTCGCGGTCTGGTGTCTCTACGCCCAGATCGCCTTCGGCGCGGTGTTCCCCAACAGCGGCACCGCCAAATTATTCGGATCCTTCGCGGCGCTGGCCGTGTTGATCGAACGCTACGTTCCGTGGGTACCGGCGACCTGGATCGAAAGGCTGGTGCCGGGATCGGAACGTGTGCTGCTTTCGCGTCCGGATTTGCTAACGCTTCCGGCGCGCGGCGTCGGTATCTCCTACCTTTTCGGTTTGCTCCCGGATCTGGCATATGGTGCCTGGGCGGGAATCTTTTCGTTTTTCGGAGCGCTTTCCTTCCGGCTGAAAGTATTGCTGCTGGCAGCGGTGGGGATCGGCTCGGGCATCTGGGTTTTGATAAAATTGCGCGGCGCTTCCGCGGAGCCGGAAGCCGCAGCCCGCCGCGGCAGCGCAGCGGTTGTGGGCGTGATCCTGATTTCGGCGGCGGTGAATTCGCTGGGAAACTGGTTGCTGTTGCCGGGGTACCTGTTATGGGGTGTTTGGTACACCGTGGCGGAAACCCTGGCGATGATCCTGGCGTTGACTTGTTTGTTGGGCGAGGGGCTGGAGTATCTGGCGGCCGTGAAAACCCGGCTGGGCGGGATATGGAATAAATCCACCCTGCTCGCGGGAACACTGCTCTCCGTTGTCGGGCTTATCCTGTTCTGGGCGCATTGGCTGCCGCACGAGTATATCATTGCGCCCGACGGCACCCAGCAGGAAGCCTACGCTGCGGCCGATTGGATGAACAACAATCTGCCGCAGGGCGCGCGGGTCGGCTCCTTCAGCGCGGGATTGCTTGGATATTTTGGACGAACCTATACGGTGATCAACTTGGACGGGCTGGCCAACTCGCCGCAGTTCGTCAACTCGGAATTGATCGGGCATTTGCTGTACGTAAGCGGTGTTGCGCCGATAGATCCCCTGAGGGAATATCTGCGGCGGGAAAATATTTCCTATCTGGCCAACGTCGATCCACTGGAGCGCATCACCCGAAAAGAGTACCTCGGCCTGGTGGACGCCGGGCAGGCAGTGCTCCTCTATGAGGGCAATTACGCGATCTTCTGGGGCCCGGCCGAACCGGAGCAACGGATGATCGTCGTAGGGATCGGGGTGCCATGAAACAGGAAGAGATCTTCCGCGAGAAAAATATCGCCCAAGTGCACGATTACTGGAATGCACGGCCATGCAACATCCGGCATTCACCCCAACCGGATGGATCGCGCGAATATTTCGACAAGGTGGAGGCGCGTAAATACCTGGTGGAGCCGCATATCCCCGGGTTTGCCGAGTTTCCGCGCTGGGCCGGGAAGCGCGTTTTGGAAATCGATTGCGGGATTGGCACCGATACGATTAACTTTGCGCGTGCGGGCGCCCGGGTAACGGCGGTCGATCTTTCGGAGAAGTCGCTCGAACTGGCGCGGCGCCGGGCGGAGGTATTCGGGCTGGCCGACCGGATCGACTTCCGGGCTGCCGACGCCGAGCGGCTCTCGGAGGAGATTTCTCCCGAGCCGTACAATCTGATCTGTTCTTTCGGCGTGATCCATCACACCCCGAATCCGGAGCGCGTGGCGGAGCAGGTGCGCAGGCATTTCGTCCACGCCGAAAGCGAACTTAAACTCATGGTATATCACCGGCGATCTTGGAAAGTATTTTGGATTTTACTAGCCGAGGGGAAGGGCGCGTTCTGGAAACTTGATGAGCCGGTGGCGTGCAACTCGGAGGCGCAGACCGGATGTCCGGTGAACTATACCTATACACCCGCCGGCGCCCGTACTTTACTTCGCGGATTCCGCATCGAGTCGATGTTCATCGACCACATCTTCCCGTACCGCATCCAAGACTACATGCAATACCATTACGTCAAGAACTGGTATTTCCGCATCCTTCCCCGCGCTGTCTTCCGTGGAATGCAGCGTCATTTCGGCTGGCACCTTTGCGTGACGGCCCGCCCCGAACCAGCATGATCACCTTGTTCACGATCCCCAAACCGCTGGAGGGGGAGTTCCGCCGTCTGCAGGAGAACGCCGTCGGTTCCTGGCGCGCGCTTGAGCCGGAGGTGGAAATCCTGCTCCTGGGCGACGAACCGGGCGAGGCGGAACTCGCGGCCCGCCTGGGCGTGCGCCATTTACCGGATTTGACGCGGAACGATTACGGTACACCGCGGGTCGACGATATCTTCCGCCGCGGGGAAGAGGCCGCGACGGAGCCGATCCTGTGTTATCTCAACGCGGATATCATTCTCGGATCGGATTTTCTGGCGGCGGTTCGGATCGCGGCCGGTTTGCGCCAACGTTTTCTTATGGTTGGGCGACGGTGGAACCTGGACGTCGAGGAGAAAATCGATTTTACCGATCCTGCTTGGGAGAGCAAAATCCGCGATCAGGTGCGGACGCGGGGCAGCCTGGAGGATCCCTCCGGAATCGATTATTTCATCTACCGGCGGGGGTTATGGCCGAGCATTCCCCCATTCGCCGTAGGGCGGACAATGTGGGACAACTGGCTGATCTATTCCGCCCGGTCCCGAGGTGCGGCGGTCATCGACGCCACTGCTGTGTTGTGGGTGATCCACCAAAACCACGGATACGGGCATCATCCCCAGGGATGGAAAGGCGTCTGGGAAGGGCCGGAAGCCATACGCAACATGGAATTGGCGGGCGGGCTAGCGCACTACTTCACGATTGAAGATGCCACCCACCTCCTAACCGATCGCGGTTTGCGCCCCGCGCGGGATCGCGCTCACCTGCGCAGGCGCTGGCAGGTTCTGCCGTCGCTTTGGGCGCCGGCCGCCTGGGCGAAGCGAATTTGGGCCGGAGGTTCCCACGCGGTCTATGCCTTGCGCGTCCGAGTGGCACGATGGCGTGGGCGGATCCCGCCGGAAGGGAAATCCTGATGTGCGGCATCACCGGATGGATCAGTCGCGAAGGGCTGAGTGAGCTGGAGCGGGAGAAGGTCACGCGGATGAACTCCCTGCTGCAGCACCGCGGGCCGGACGGCGCGGGTGAGTTCCAGCATCACAACCTCGCGATGGCCATGCGCCGCCTTAGCATCATCGATCTTCAAGGCGGCGGACAGCCCCTTTACAACGAAGATCGCACGCTCGCGCTAATCCTCAACGGTGAAATCTATAATTTCATCGAATTGCGCGGCCAGTTGCAGGCCAGGGGGCATGTCTTCCGCACCCGCTGCGACGCCGAGATGGTCCTGCATCTCTATGAGGAATACGGCGATGACTGTGTTCACAGTCTGCGGGGCATGTTTGCCTTCGCCCTGTGGGACGGCAAGCGCCGGAGGCTACTCCTGGCGCGCGATCGGATGGGGGAGAAACCGCTCTACCTTTGGGAGGGAAAGGATCGGCTGATCTTTGCTTCCGAACTGAAAGCCCTGCTCCAATCCGGGGCGGTCCCTTTCGAACTGGATCCGACCGGCGTCTCCCTCTTTTTCAATTACCAATACGTGCCCGAGCCCGCCACGCCGATCCGCGGTGTGCGCAAACTTCCACCGGGGCACCTGCTCACCATTGATCTTGAGCCGTGGCAAATCACCGAGCGCCGCTATTGGAATATGGAAGACGCGCCCCCGCTGAAGGGTTCGCCCGCAGAACTTCTGCGCGCCGAACTGGAAACGGTGAGCGAGCTCGTGATCCGCTCGGACGTGCCCGTGGGCATCGCGCTCAGCGGCGGGTTGGATTCGGGAAGCATCGCGGTGCTCGCCGC
>JBEKDW010000078.1:0-9065 GCA_050014155.1 Anaerolineales bacterium | reverse complement strand
GGGAGGAGAAACTAAAGATGGAGTGGAGGCAGGAATCATCCAAAAGGACAGAGATTTAAGGGAGAAGTATGAGCAAGCAGATCCATAAGGAGCATAAGGTATCGGTGTTGATCTACCATTTGGTTTGTCCGAAAGAATATCGGCGGATGGTAATAGCGAAAGAGTTAGATCAAGAACTGAGGAAAATTTGCAAAGAGATTGCGCTGAGGGGGGGTCCCTCAACCGAAGATCGCAGAGCCAACTATAAACCGTAGACCTGACGGTCTGCGGTTAGTCTAGGGTAGCGGGGCTAATCCCCGCTTCGCATTCAAGTTGCCATCAAGAAACAAACCCGATGACAACATGCTCCCCCGCTTCACAATCATCTCCGCTTAATAATCGGAACCCAGCGGAGATGATTCGCGGGGCAAGCGCGAGGATTTCGCAACCAGAGACAATTGAAAAATAAAAAAGAAAGCCTACTGCTGCCAAGTCAGTAGGCTTCTAGGTAGAGGGGCTAGGATTCGCCCCCGCTCCGTAAACAATCCCGCTCAAGAAAAACGCTTGAGCGGGATTACTCCGCGAGGGCCGAGAACCTTGACTTTACATAATAGAAGGGCTACTGGATTTTACCCAGTAGCCCTTTCGAGTAGCGGGGCTAGGATTCGCCCGCCCCGGTTCGCCCACCGGGCGGGCCGGGGAACCTAGGACCTCCGGGTTATCCATCTGCTCAGCATTCCTCTAGCCCGCGAGAACATCGGAACAGGGGTGCCACAAAGGACTCGTCAACCCCCAAGAATTCCTCATCGGGCGGACAATTCAATAGATGTCAAACGGAATTCGCACTCGTTTTAAAAATTGGGATTACACCACTGATTTAAATCAATGTTTTGAGCCGGATCTGAATCGCCGGCCGATTTCCACCAATTCAGGAATTTTTTCCGGCGGGATCGGATGCACCGCACCCATCTCTTTCGAGAGGAAGAAGGTCCGGGCGGTATGCTCAACACGTTCCAATGCGACCAGCGCTTCCGTGAGCGTGCGGCCGACATTCAGGCTGCCATGATGGCTGAGTAGGATCGAGTCGCTTTCCGGGAGGAAGGGACCGACGCTGAGGGCGAGATCCTTTGTTCCCGGAGTGGCGTAGGGGGCGATGGGGACGCTGCCCAAGGCGATCAGCGCCTCGGGAATGATATCCATGGGGAAAGGAATCTCGGCGATGGTGATTGCGGTTGCATAGGGCGGATGCGCATGGATCACGGCTTGGATGTCCGGACGAAGACGATACGCCTCCAGATGCATCAGCACTTCCGAGCTGGGCGAAAGCCCCGGCTGGCCCGCCAGGACGCGACCGGTTTCATCAATCACCAACAGGTCCTGCGGCCGCATTTCCTTTTTATACACGCCGCTCGGCGTGATGAGAAATCGGTTCGGTTTCCAGCGGACGGAAATATTCCCGTCACTGGAACGAATGAGTCCTTGGTCGGTTAAAATACGGACTACCCGGATGATTTCCTGACAAGCGCGAACTTTTGAAGTCATTTCACTCTCCACACGGCGGATGGGATCCGAACTCACGCACGGGGCGCTACCGACAGCTCCGAATACCGGGAGTAGGCTTCATCCCAAGCCGCTTCCTCGGCGGGGGAGTTTCGGGTCAAGTCCTCAAACCGCAGCGCCAATTGCCGGCCTTCCTCCCAGGAGGACAAATACCCGGTGGCAACCGCCTGGCCGATGACATTCCCCAAAGCGGTCGCCTCCACCGGGCCGGCGACAACCGGGCGCTGCGTGGCATTCGCCGTAAATTGATTCAGCAATCGGTTGCGGGAACCGCCCCCGATGACATGGATTACCGGAATGGAAAAGCCCAGGAGTTCGGTTAATTGCTCCGCCGTCCGGCGATATTCCATGGCTAGGCTCTCGAAGATGCAGCGAACGATCTCTCCGCGGGATTGGGGAACCGTTTGCCCGGTATCGCGGCAGAACGCCTGAATGCGGCCGGGCATGTCCCCCGGGGATAAAAATCGGGCATCTCCGGGAAGGACAAACGAAGCGAAAGCGGACGCCTCCTGCGCGGAACGGGCAAGGGAATCGTAGGTCCATTGCGGTTCCGTCACGCACCACGCCCGCTTGCATTCCTGGAGCAACCAGAGGCCGGAAATATTTTTCAGCAAGAGGTATTTTCCGTTCACTCCGCCTTCATTGGAAAATCCATATTCCAGCGCTTTTGTAGTGAGAATGGGATCCTTGACCTCCACCCCCATCAGCGACCATGTCCCGGAACTCAGAAAAATGTATTTCGGATCCCCGGCGGGAACCGCGGCGATCGCCGACGCCGTATCGTGGCTTCCGACGTTCACAACCGGAATGCTCCTGCAACCCGCCCGGGTTGCCACCGGAGGGGAGAGACTTTCGAGGATCGTTCCGGGCAGGACAATGGGCTGAAAAAGTCCGGAGGGAATATTAAATTTCGCAAGCACGTCTTTCGCCCAATTCCGCCGCTCGGCATCGAGACATTGCGTTGTCGAAGCGATGGTCCATTCGCTGGCTTTCCTTCCGCACAACCAATGATTGAGCAGATCCGGAATATTAAGGAAAACATCCGCCGCCTCCAGTACTTTGGTATCCGCCATGGAGATCAGCTGGTATAAGCTATTGATGTCCATCGGCTGGATGCCGGTCACGGAAAAAAGCACCTCGCGGGAAACTACCCGGGAAGTGGTTTCCACCATTCCTTCGGTCCGGGCATCGCGATAGTGGAAAGGATTCCCCAACAGCGTTCCGTCTTCCGCCAACAAGCCGAAGTCCACGCCCCACGTATCGACTCCTAAACTAACCAAATCCTTCCTGTACGTGTTCCCGGCTTTCGCCAAACCGGTTTGCATCTCATCCCAGAGACGCAGAATATCCCAGTGCAGGTGATTGCCGACCGGCACCGTGCCATTCCGAAATCGGTGGATTTCCTCCATCGTCCAATGATTGTCCTGAAGGTGCCCGGCCATCAGCCGACCGCTTTCGGCGCCCAGATCGAACGCGAGGAAAACCGGGGAATGCTGCATCCGCGTCACCCGTAGAGCGGCCCAAAGGCGGAACACGCCCGGAAATCGGCGCCCTCTAAATCCGATGTGCCGAATGCGTTCCACGCGCTCGACCGGAAAATGTCCTTGGGCGGAACGTTGTGCATGCAGACGGGTATGCGCAGGAGGGAGGCCAGACTGATCAGATCCGCCCCGATATGTCCGTAGCTGACGGCTCCGTGGTTCGCCCCCCAAGCGTTCATGACCGAATATACATCGGCAAAGACGCCCGTGCCGGTCAGGTTGGGAGCAAACCAATGGGTCGGCCAGGTGGGATCGGTCCGTTCGTTTAAGGTTTCGTGCACCGCGTCGGGAAGATCCACCGTATAGCCCTCGGCGAGTTGCAGGACCGGCCCGAGCCCCTTGATCAGATTAATGCGGGACATCGTCACCGGCATCTCTCCGCGGGTGACGAATCCGGAGGAGAAGCCGCCCCCGCGGAAATATCCGGTGCTGGCGGGATACCAATTCGTAGCTTCCAAACAGGCGGCCGCTTCGTCCGCCGTGATCTCCCAATAGGGCTTCAGCGCCGGTTTCCCGTCCCGGAAAATTCTCCCCGTGGCATCCAGACTCGCGGAACCCGAATTAATTAAATGGATCAAGCCGTGTTCCGCCCTTCCGGCGAGGGAATGACCGGTCACCCGTTTAACCGCCTCGGGGCTCCAGTAGGTCCGCACATCGGCGAACACCTGCGCGGTTTTAGTGAGCAGGTGGCCGAACAGCATCGCCACCCCGTTCAGGCTGTCGTTTTCCGTGGCCACCACATACGCTTCCCGGAGGCCGTTCCAATCGAAGGAGGAATTCAAGATGGCCTCGAGAAAATCGCCGTTGGGGAAGTGATCCGTCCACTGGCGCTGCCCCTGAAAGCCTGCCAGCAGGGCATTGTGGCCGAAGGCTTCCTCGCCGAAGCCGAGTTCCGCCAGCCGCGGATTCCCGATCATCAGGTCACGCGCGATGAGGGTCATCTGCACCACGGTGCGCCAATCTTCGTCTTTTTGCCGCCGGGTGCGCTGTTTCTCCTCCGGGTTGTATTCGCGGCCCTCCCGGCAATATTTCTTGGTCCAGCTCAAGGCCCGGTTAAATTCTTCCGGGTCGAAGATCTGCTCCTCTATGCGCCGGACAAATTCCGCCATGTCGATCGCCTCGGTGCGCATCCCGAGATACTCTTCGAAGAAGGAAGGATCGACGATCGACCCGGCAATGCCCATCGATGTTCCCCCCATCGAGAGGTAGGAGGTGCCGCGCATGGTCGCCACCGCCAATGCGGCGCGGGCGAACCGCAACAGCTTGACCTGAACGTCGCCGGGGATGGTCTCGTCCGCTGCGTCCTGCACGTCCCGTCCGTAGATGCCGAACGCCGGCAATCCCTTTTGGTTATGGCTGGCCAGTACAGCCGCCAGATACACCGCGCCCGGACGCTCCGTGCCGTTGAAGCCCCAGACCGCCTTGGGGACCAGCGGATCCATATCCATCGTTTCGGAGCCGTAGCACCAGCAGGGAGTGACCGTGATGGAAACCCCCACTCCCTCGCGGGAGAATTTTTTCGCTGCTTGGGTCGCCTCCGCCACCCCGCCGATGCAGGTGTCCGCCAGGACGCATTCCACCGGCAAACCGTTGGCGTGGCGCAAATTCTCCTCGAGCAGCCGGGCGACACGTTTGGCCATCCCCATCGTTTGCGCTTCCAAGGATTCCCGCACGCCGTTCCGCCGCCCGTCGATCGTCGGACGGATTCCGATTTTGGGTGGAGCGCCGATCAACCGGTTGCGCGGTGAAGTCGATGGAAAATCCTGCTTGGAAGACATGATTTCCTCCTTAGGCGGACACCAGTGTGTCGGGCGATTTTATTCACCGGATTCCAACCGCTTGGAAATGCGGCTTCTCGCCGTAGATTCTCCGATTATCCTACGCTTTCAAAATCGATACAGGGGCAAATCCTGCATCGAAATAAAAATGAGGGCGATTTTTTCATCATTACAAACGGGTGTTTTTTCGGGAGTCATCCCGGGCGCGTCCAACCGCGCGCTTTATGCCGAAAGGAGAATCATATTGGCATATTGAATCGTATCGGCCGTCCGGATCAGCCCGACGGCTTGCGGAACCCGTTTCTTGAAGTCCATATGCGGCTCATAATCGACCGGGATGTCGGCGGTGCTATGCGCGAACCGCGCGCGCACTTCCGGCGGATTTTGATCGAGGAACTCCTGCGCCATGTAAATCTGCCCGATGCGAAAATTCGGGCGGATGGCGTCCAACACTTGCAGCACGGTGGGAATGTCATCCACCAGGGAAATGTCGACAGTCTCAATCGTCGGCCAGAAAGGGAACCCCCGATCGGCGATCACCAGCAGGTTCGTATGCCGCACGCGGGAAAGCAGCGAATTGATCTGCGGATTTAGAATGCCTTGGATGATCATTCCGGAGAACCGCCTTTCGTCAGGTGTCCGTCCGCCTGTTTCCAGCAAGCACGGCGGCCGGTGGGAGCAGATCGTTTTGGCGCTCCCCGGCGGAGGTAGAGATCATCCGGGAGACCATTAATTGCCGCCCCGTCTGCATATAGTATCTTATTTTCTTCGTTTCCATCCTCAAACAAACGCTATAATGGGAGGCGCTATGCGCGGCCTGATTCAGCGGGAGCCCCTCCTTTGGTTGGGTTCGGCTTCCACGTTTTCAGGCTGCCTGGTGCGGGTAGGACTGGAGCGGTTGCCCAAACGATTACGCTCCAGCCTACCCGCTGTCCCGAGGGAAGGAGAAACACAGTCCGATCACCCATCGAGAAGGCAAAGCAGGGTCATCGTACTGTCTGCCCCTGAAGGAAAACTTAATAGAGCACGTTCTTGGCGTCCTGCGAATCGATGTTGTCCTTGGTCACCATCAGGAAGCCGGTGTCCACATAGGCGTCGACCGTCTTGTGGTTGAAGGCGACATCGTACGCGGTCTTGACCCCCAGGTAGCCCATGTTGAAGGAGCTCTGCACCGCGATCGCCTGGAGCGTGCCGTCCTTAATCATACTCGCCAGGACGCTGTTGCCGTCGAAACCGATCGCCACAAGCTTGCCTTGGAGTTTCATATTCTGGATTGCGCGGCCCATGCCGATGGCGGTTGGTTCGTTGGCGCCGAAGATGCCCACCAGATCCGGGTTGGCGGTGAGCACGTTCGTGGTCTGATCCAGCGCGGTGGGCATGTCCGCGTTGGAGTATTGCGTCGTAACAATGGTCAGGTGCGAGTTCTTCTGGATGTAGGCCGTGAATCCGCCCACGCGCCCGATCTCGGATCCAACGCCCTTGACGTAGGACATAATCGCGATCTTTCCTTCGTCTTTGCCGGTCTTCGCTTTGATGGCGTCGATCAGCGCTTTCGCGCAGGCTTCTCCGGCCGCATTGTTGTCGGTGGCGAGGAAGGCCGTGTACTGCGACGGATCACCGTTGAGTTTCGAGTCGATGATGATGACGGGGATGCCGGCTGCCTTTGCCTTCGCGACGGGCGCCTGGAGCGCAGTAACATCGGACGGAGCGAGGACGATCGCCTTGACGCCGCGGTTGATGGCGCTTTCGACGATGTTGATCTCCTCATTGATGTTGCTTTCGGACTGCGCGCCGAGGAAGGTGACCGTCAACTTGGGCGTCTGAGCCTGGAGCTCCTTTTGGGCGGCCGAAGCGCCCGTCTGCACGTTCTGCCAGAAGCTGGAGTTGCCGGTCTTCACGATGACCGCGATCTCCTGCGACCCTTCCGCCGGAAGGGCGGTCTGGACCTGGAGAACGGTCTGGACGACGGGAGGGGCTGTGACGACCACCGTCTCCGGGGTGGGGGCTGCGCAGGCGGAGAGCACCAAAACGACCGCCAGCGCCGCCGAGATGACCAAGAACTTCTTCATGTTTCCTCCTTTAATTTCTTTGTTCACCAGTCCAGGCGGACTGTGATTTGCTCGAAAGGTTGTGTCGACGGGCCGGGTCGGAAACCCCTTTTCCTCCCTACGTCCGGCCCCTCAACTGGTCCACCGTGACCGCGCCAATGACCACGAGGCCGATCACGATCTGCTCCAAAAAGTAGTTCGCACCAGCCATCGTGAGGCCCACCGTGAGTATTCCGATAATGAAGGATCCGATCACCGTTCCTCCCACCGTGCCCACGCCGCCCATAAAGCTTGAACCGCCGATGACGGCGGCGGCGATGGCGTTCATCTCATAGCCGATTGCGCTGTTGGGCTGGGAGGTGGCCATCCGCGAGGCGAGGATGACGCCGACCAAAGCCGCCAGCGTGGCGGAGATGATATAGTTGATGATCTTTACTTGGTGGACTTTGATCCCGGAAAGCCGAGCCGCTTCTTCGTTCGATCCCACGGCGTAGGTATACCTGCCGATCCGCGTTTTGCTCAGGATGAAGTTAAAGAGAAGGGCCACCCCGATCATAATCAGCACCGGATAGGGGATTCCGGGGAATTTTTGCCCTGTGCCAAAAATAGAGCCGTTCCCAAGCTCGCCAAAGCCTGGCGGCGCCGGATACGCGGCGGCGTTGGTGATCGTAAGGGCAACCCCGCGGGCGACCATCATCATACCGAGTGTCGCGATGAACGGCGGGAGCTTCAGCACGGTGATCATGAGGCCGTTGAGCAGGCCGCAGACCACGCCCACGAGCAACCCGATGATCATGCTGAGCCAGATCGGCACTCCGGCAATCGCGACCATCACGGCGACGGTGCCGGAAAGGGCGACGACCGATCCGATCGAGAGGTCGACGCCGCCGGTGATAATGGCGAAAGTCACACCGATGCCCATGAGAGTTACCGCGCTTGTCTGGAGGGCGAGGCTGAGGACGCTTCGTACGGTGAAGAAATTTCTCGCCACGATCGAGAAAAAGATAAACAGCACGATCACCGCCGCGAAGGTGATGAACTGGTCAGGGACCCGCACGGATCGTCTCTTCGTTTCCGGGGTTGCTGGAGTTGCGTTCGGCACACCTTTTTCCGTCATCTCGCTCATGGCTGCTCTCCAACGGCAGATTTTTTTTGGATTGCCATACGATCCTCTCCTTCGATGGGCGCCGCGGCGCCAGCTGCGTGGAGGAGGATCTCCTCGTGGGTTGCATTGGCGGCGGGCAGCGTCGCCAACCATCGCCTCTTGTGGAGCACCAAGGGGTGATCCGCCGGGCAAAGGATCTCCGGCAACTCGGAGGTGATCACGCGGATCCCCATGCCCTCGAGGGCGTCAGTCACCGGTTGCCACGGGAAAATCATTGCGGGCGCCCACGATATAGGCCACCACCCGCTCGTGGAACTCGTGAAGGTCACCGGCGACGGGATAGTCGCAGACTTTGCGCCCATGGCGCAGGACCACCATTCGGTCGCACACCCGGTAGATATCTTCCAAGCGGTGACTGATGACGATGATCGAATCGCCCTGCACCTTGAGCTGCCGCACCAAATCGAGTACTTTGTCGATGGCCGCCACGCTCAGGGCCGACGTGGGCTCGTCCATGATGGTGACCTTGGCGTTAAAAGCCGTCGCGCGGGCAATCGCCACCGACTGACGCTGACCGCCGGACAGCCTCTGCACATTCGAGCGCACGGAAGGGATGTCAATCTTGAGACGATCCAGCAGGCGTCGCGTCTCTTGTTCCATGTGACGCTGGTCCAGCACACCAATCCGGCCCAGTCGCGCGGACATCACTTCCCGTCCCAGGAAAACGTTGGCGGCCACGTCGAGGTGGTTGACAAGGGCCAAATCCTGATACACCATCTCAATGCCCAGATGGCGCGCATGTAAGGGATCGCGAATATTTGCCTTCTTGCCTTCGATGAAGATCTCTCCTTCATCCGGGAGATAGGCCCCGCTGAGAACCTTCATCAGGGTGGATTTGCCGGCGGCGTTGTCGCCCACTAACCCCAACACTTCATGGTGGTGCAGTACCAGGTCAATCCCGCGCAGCGCCCGGACCGCGGCAAAGTTCTTCTTGATGTTCCGCATTTCCACGATGGGTGTGGCTTCTGTCATGGGTTTCATCCTTTTCCCTGAG
>JBEKDW010000077.1:0-9077 GCA_050014155.1 Anaerolineales bacterium | reverse complement strand
TCCGAATGCTGAAGCTCTTGGCAAGATGGCTGACTCCTGCCCTGGCTCCCCTCAAGCTTTTGCTGGATACTCATATCCCGCTACCGTGGCCTGTCTATCGCGCCTTGTACCATTACTATTGTGTGCCGAAAAGCCAAGCCCGCTGGAGCCGTGAATCGGATTTCGAGAAAGGCTTAGGTAACGGTCCGCTTACAGGAACCTAGGAAAGGGAGGTTTCGGATGGCTCTGTGGGAAAAGAGAAGAGGGTCTATCTGTATGGGGCGTCCACGAAAGGAAACAGCGTGCTCCAGTACTTCGGCCTGGACCATTCGGGTGCCCGCGGCATGCTCAAACATCACACAACCTATGAGATTATGCGTCCCGAGATGATCGGCCTGTCGCAATCCAACTTGGTGCTGGGCAAACACTCCGGGCGGCATGCCCTGCGGGTTCGGCTGAGCGAGCTGGGCCACGAGCTTTCGAACGAGGAGCTGGACCGGGCGTTCGAACGGTTCAAGGAACTGGCCGACAAGAAGAAGTCCATCACCGATGCGGATCTGGAGGCGCTGGTGGCCGACCAGATCTATCAGGTGCGCGAGATTTATTCGCTCGAAGGATTGCAGGTTGCCTGCGGCACGATGGGCATGCCGACCGCCACGGTCCGACTGCGCGGCCCTGACGGTGCGCTGCGTGTGCAGGCGGCCGTCGGTACGGGGCCGGTAGACGCCACCTATAAGGCGATCGACGGCATCATCCAGGCGCCCAACGCGCTGCAGGAATTTTCCATCCGCGCGATCACGGGTGGGATCGACGCGATCGGCGAAGTGACCGTGCGGCTGGAATCTGCGGAAGAGAACCAGCCTCCGCGGGAAATGGCGCAGAACGGCCGCATCAAGCCGCGCTGGTACGGCGGGCACGGCGCCGACACCGATATCATCGTGGCCAGCGCAAAGGCATATCTGAGCGCGATCAATAAAATCCTCGTGGCGCAGGGAAGAGATTCGATCGCGCAGGAAGACCGGGCGAAATCCGCATGAACATGGAAAAAGTGAGGGATCACTTCGAACAGGACGCATCGGATTACGATCACGACATTCTTAAGTTCATCCCTTACTACCGTGAACAGAATCAGGCCATGATGGACCTGATTCCCTTCGAAGGAAACGCGAGAATCCGGGCGCTCGATCTCGGGACGGGAACCGGCGTGCTGGCTGATTTCATCCTGCGTCGTTACCCGATGGCCGAAGTGACGGTGCTCGACCTGGCGGAGAATATGTTGGCGGCGGCCCGCGAGCGGCTCGCTACATTTGCAGAACGCGTGACCTTTCAACGCGGAGATTTTTCCAGGGATGAATTCGGTTTCGGATACGATCTAATCCTCTCCGGGCTGTCCATTCACCATTTGGAGGATCTAGCCAAAAAGGATTTGTACCGCCGCATTTATCAGGCGCTGAATCCGGGCGGGCTCTTCCTCAACCGGGACATGGTCCGCGGGGCGACGGATCGTTTGAATGCGGTCTACGAACATCTCTGGCTAGAATTCGTGCGCTCGATGGGCGAGGACCCCGCAGCTTGCCTGGAAAGGTCCCGCGTAGAGGATATCCCCGCCTGCGTGGAGGACCAGCTGGAGTGGCTGCGGGGAGCGGGATTTGTGGATGTGGGCTGCCATTGGCAGCGTATGAATTACGCCATTTTCGGCGGTTATAAATTCTCGACGGAAAACAGGCATGACGAACGCAAAAACACTGTTTGATCGGGTTTGGGAAGATCATGTGGTTATCGAGGAGCCGGGCAATCCGACGGTTTTGTATATCGACCTGCACATGATCCACGAAGTCACCTCGCCGCAAGCCTTCGCCGGGTTGCGCGCCCGTGGGATCCGCGTGCGCCGGCCGGACCGGACTCTGGCGACGATGGATCATTCCATTCCAACGGTCGGGCTTTCGCTGGAGTGCGCGGACGATGCTGCGATCCGGCAACTGCATCAACTGGAGACGAATTGCCGCGAGAATGGGATTTCGCTTTTCGCATTGGATTCACCGGGCAGGGGAATCGTCCACATCATTGGTCCTGAGCTTGGCGCGACCCAGCCGGGAATGACCATTGTCTGCGGCGACAGCCATACCGCAACCCACGGCGCTTTCGGAGCGCTGGCCTTCGGGATCGGGACGAGCGAGGTGGAACAGGTGCTCGCCACCCAAGCGCTTCTCCAATACCGCCCGAAATCATGCCGCGTTAATTTTCGCGGGCGTCTTGCCCCGGGCGTGACGGCGAAGGATATGATCCTCGGGTTAATATCCAAAATCGGGGTTGGGGGAGGGATCGGCCAGGTGTTTGAATACGCCGGGGCGGCGGTCAAGGCGCTGGATATGGAAGGCCGCATGACTTTGTGCAACATGTCCATCGAAGGGGGCGCGCGTGCCGGTATTGTTGCGCCGGACGATACTACGTTTCAATACTTGTCTGGACGCGAACGAGCGCCCAAAGGAGCGGCGTGGGATCAGGCGTTGGACACTTGGAAAAAATTGGCTTCCGATCCGGACGCGGCGTTCGACCGCGAAATTAATTTAGACGCCGCTGCGCTGCAGCCGATGATCACTTTCGGCACCAATCCGGCGATGGGAATCCCCATCACCGGAAGAATTCCCGATCCGGCGGCGGAGAAGGATCCGGTCAAACGCATCGCGCTGGAGAAGGCGCTGGCGTACATGCGCTTCGCGCCGGGAGAACCGATGCTCGGAAAAAAGATCGATGTCGTGTTCATCGGCTCGTGCACCAACGGACGGCTTTCCGATTTGCGTCAGGCGGCCGGAATTTTCCGCGGACGGAAAGTGGCGCAGGGAGTGCGTGTGCTGGTCGTCCCCGGCTCCGAGCGAGTCCGCCGCGATGCGGAGGCGGAGGGGCTGGACCGGGTGTTCCGCGAGGCCGGCGCCGAGTGGCGTTATTCCGGCTGCAGCATGTGCATCGCGATGAATGGCGATCAATTACAGCCGGGGCAGCTCGCGGCGAGCACCAGCAACCGGAATTTCGAAGGCCGCCAGGGAAAAGGCGGGCGGAGTTTGCTCTCCAGCCCGCTCACGGCGGCGGCCGCAGCAGTGAGCGGCGCGGTGGCGGATCCGAGAACCCTGATCGGGGAGGGCGCGTGATGGAATCGATTCGTAGGCTCACTTCCAAGATCATTCCGCTGCTGGCCAACGACGTGGACACCGA
This sequence comes from Anaerolineales bacterium, assembly GCA_050014155.1. GTDB lineage: Bacteria > Chloroflexota > Anaerolineae > Anaerolineales > RBG-16-64-43 > FEN-1073. The sequence goes on along the minus strand of JBEKDW010000077.1, from coordinate 5,888 downwards.
TCAGATAATCCCGGCCCGATACCTCAAGGTAATCGATAAGAGCGGGTTGGCCGAAGGACTGTTTTTTAACTGGCGCTACCTTCCCGATGGAAAACCCAATCCGGATTTTCCGATGAACAAGCCGGAGTATCAGGGCGCGACGATCCTTCTGGCGGGCGCCAACTTCGGGTGCGGCTCATCACGCGAACACGCTCCCTGGGCGCTCCAGGCCGGAGGTATCCGTGCGATCATCAGCACATCGTTTGCGGACATCTTCCGCAACAATGCGCTCCAGAACGGCGTCCTGCCGATCGTCGTTGAGGAATCGGTGTATCAGAGTCTGGTGGACCTGGTCGAGGAAGCCCCGTCGGCAACGATCACCATCGACCTGGAACGTCAGCGCTTGCTGCTGCCCGGCGGGCAGGAAGCCTCCTTCCCGGTGGATTCCTTTTCGAAAACCTGCCTGTTGCGCGGCGTGGACGAATTGGAATATCTGCTGGGATGCCTGCCGGCGATCGAAGCCCACGAGCGGGAGCGCGAGGTGGGCGGAAAGTTGAGAGAGCCATGATCGAGATCTATGATACGACGTTGCGCGATGGAACCCAGCGCGAGGGAATTTCCCTCTCGTGTGACGACAAAATAAGGGTTGCCCAGAAACTGGACGATCTCGGCGTCGCCTATATCGAAGGCGGGTGGCCGGGGTCGAATGCAAAGGACTTGGAGTTTTTCGTCAAGGCCAGGGAAGTGCGGTGGCGGGTGGCCAAGATCGCGGCCTTTGGCGCCACTTGCCGGGTGGGCACCCGGCCGGAGGACGACGAGAACATCCGCGCTTTATTGGATGCCCAGACGCCGGTTTGCACCGTGGTCGGGAAATCTTGGGCCCTGCACGTCTCGGACGTACTGCGCACCTCGAAGGAAAACAATCTGCGGATCATCGAAGACAGCCTGGCTTATCTGAAATCGAAGGGCAAACAGGTCATCTTCGACGCCGAGCATTTCTTCGACGGCTATAAAACCGACCCACGCTATGCCCTGGAAACGCTTCACGCGGCCATGCGCGGCGGCGCGGACATGCTGGTGTTGTGCGAAACCAACGGGGGCGCTATGCCGTGGGAAGTGGAAGCCATTTTCCGCGCCGTGCGCCAGGCGGTGGACGCCCCGCTCGGAATTCACGCCCACAATGACAACGAATGCGGCGTGGTAAATACACTGATCGCGGTCCGGGAAGGCGCAACCCATGTCCAAGGCACGATCAACGGATACGGGGAACGCAGCGGGAATGCCAACCTCTGCTCGATCATCCCGGATCTCGAATTGAAAATGAAGCAGCGTTGCCTGCCGAAGGGAAGACTAAAAAAACTGTATGAGGCGGCACATTTCGTCGCCGAGATCGCCAACCTATCCCCCGACGAGCACATGCCGTACGTCGGGAAATCCGCGTTCGCCCACAAAGGCGGAATTCACGTGGCGGCCATGCGCCGCAGCCGTGTTTCCTACCAGCACATCGACCCGGAGTTGGTGGGGAACCGGATGCGTGTGGTGGTCAGCGAGCTCTCGGGGAAAGGCAACCTCCTCAATAAGATCGAGGAATTCAAGTTGCACTCGGACGAGAAGGCCGTCGCCAAAGTGCTCAAGGAAATCAAGGAACTTGAGGCGAAGGGATTTTCCTTCGAGGCGGCCGAAGCCTCGGTGGCCGTGATGCTCAAGCGCCACCATCCTGGGTATAAACCTCCCTTTGAGCTGATCGATTTCTTTTGCGTAGTCGAACACCGTCAGGGCAGGGGCCTGATGTCGGAAGCGATGGTAAAGGTCCGGGTGGACGGCGAGGTAATGCATACTGCCTCCGAGGGTAACGGCCCGGTGAATGCGTTGGACGGCGCGCTCCGCAAAGCGCTCAAGCCGCACTATCCGCAGATTGCTCGCTTCGAGTTGGTGGATTACAAGGTGCGCATCCTGGATTCTACGGCTGGAACAGCCGCCTCGGTGCGGGTGTTGATCGACACGCAGTGTGACGGCCGGCTGTGGAGCACCGTTGGGGCGAGTGAAAACATTATTGAAGCCTCGTGGCGCGCGCTATCAGACGCGGTCGAGTATGGATTGACTATCGTATAAATCGGGCCTAACCCCCAACCCCAGGTCGATATCCCGTTTCACTTTGTGACAAGATACCCCTTTCCCCGTCCCTTTGGGGAAGGGGATGGGGATAGGGGGTTAGGTCGGCGTATAAAATCATTTTCGAAGGAGAAATTTCATGGCGGGAAAAACATATCGAATCGGCGTGATGGCCGGTGATGGCACGGGTCCGGAAGTGATCCGCGAAGGGCTTAAAGTGCTCCAGGCTGCGTCGAAGAAATTCGGATTTGCGATGGACCTGGTGAATTACGACTTGGGAGGGGAACGTTATAAACGGACGGGCGAGATCCTCCCCGATAGCGTCCTGGCGGAACTGAGGAAACTCGACGTAATTTATCTGGGCGCGATCGGACATCCCGACGTGAAACCCGGCATTCTCGAAAAGGGCCTGCTCCTCCGGCTGCGGTTCGAGTTGGACCAGTACATCAACCTGCGTCCGGTAAAACTCTATCCGAACGTGGATACGCCCTTGAAAGATAAAACGCCCGCCGATATCGATTTCGTGGTGGTGCGTGAAAACACCGAGGGCTTGTATACCGGGGCGGGCGGCGTGCTGCGCAAAGGAACACCGAATGAGGTCGCAGTACAGGAATCGATCAACACCCGCATGGGGGTGGAACGCTGCATCCGGTTCGCCTTCGAGTTTTGCAAAAACCGCGCGAAGCGGAACAAGCTGACCCTGTGCGGGAAGACCAACGTTCTGACGTATGCCTTTGACTTGTGGGAAAGGGCTTTTTATGAGGTGGCCAAAGAGTATCCCGGAATCCAGCCCGATTACGCCCACGTGGATGCGACCACGATGTGGATGGTGAAGAACCCGGAATGGTTCGACGTGATCGTGACCGATAATATGTTCGGTGACATCATCACCGACCTGGGCGCGATGATCCAGGGCGGGATGGGCATCGCCGCCGGCGGTAACATTAATCCGCGGGGTGTCTCGATGTTCGAGCCGATTGGCGGTTCAGCGCCGAAATACACAGGCAAGAATGTCATCAATCCGATGGCGGCCATCTGCGCCGGCGGGATGCTGCTCGAGGAGATCGGTGAGAAATCCGCCGGTCAAGCCGTCGAACAGGCGGTGATCAAAGCCCTCTCGGGCGGAAAAATCAAAAGTCTGGCCGCCGGCAAGATGGGACTCTCAACAACCGAAGTCGGCGATCTCATCGCCGGACTGGTTTAAGCATCCGATGAACGCAAAGATCATCCTATTGCCCGGAGACGGGATCGGGCCCGAAGTCGTTGCGGAAGCCGTACGGGTCCTATCGGCCGTCGCCGCCCGCGGCGGTCACAATCTGAAGTTCACCGAACGCCTGATGGGCGGCTGCTCGATCGACCGGTACGGCGTCGCGCTGACCGACGAGGTGCTGGCGGATTGCCGGTCGTCGGATGCGGTTCTTTTAGGGGCGGTGGGCGGCCCGAAGTGGGACGACCCGCAGGCGAAAGTGCGTCCGGAGCAGGGATTGCTGGCGCTGCGCAAGGGGCTGGAAGTGTACGCCAATCTGCGCCCGGTCAAAGTGCGTTCCCCGTTGATCGACGTCTCGCCGCTGAAGCGGGATCGGATCGAGGGGGTGGATATCATGGTTGTGCGCGAGTTAACCGGCGGCCTGTACTTTTCCCAGCCCAAGGAACGTGGGATGACGCCCGAAGGCCATGAACGCGCGGTGGACACGCTGGAATATTACGACTACGAAGTTCGCCGGTTGGCGGAATTCGCATTCCGTCTGGCGGGCCAGCGCCGCCGGAAAGTCACCTCCGTCGATAAGGCCAACATCCTGGAATCGTCGCGGTTGTGGCGCCAAGTGATGATCACGATGGCGGCGGATTATCCCGGCATCACCCTCGAACACATGCTGGTGGACACGGCGACGATGCGGCTGCTCACAGCGCCCAAAGCGCTCGACGTGGTCGTGACCGATAATATGTTCGGCGATATCCTCACCGACGAGGCGTCGGTCCTGGCCGGGTCGATGGGCATGCTCCCGTCGGCCTCGCTCGGGGCATCCGGCCCGGGTTTGTACGAACCCATTCACGGGACCGCGCCCGATATCGCCGGGAAGGGAATCGCCAATCCGATCGGCGCCATCCTCAGCGGGGCGATGCTTTTGCAGTATTCGCTCGGATTACCCACAGAAGCCGCCGCCATCGAACGCGCGGTGGACCGCACTTTGGAGAAAGGGTACCGCACCGCAGATTTATTAACCGCGGGAGAGCGGCCGATATCCACTCGGGAGATGACTGAGCAGGTATTGCACGAACTGGAATGATCCCTCGGTATAAAAAATCCGGGTAACAAAAAAAGCCGGCAGCGCCGCCTTATTATTTTCCCAGTTCGAACGCCAACCGGTGTTGATCACGCACGCGTCTGGCAATCGTGGACCATTTGGTTGATTCGTTCCGGGTTGCCGAGGATCCCGACGACGTCGCCTTCCTGGATCTTCTCATAACTGGAGGGATGCCATTCGAGATTGTCCTTGCGCCGCAGCATCACGACGCTGATACGATAAAGCTGTTCCAGTTCATGAAACGTTTTTCCCTTCGCTGTGGAACATGCCAGGAATTCGACCGTCCCGAAACACAGCGGATTTCCCTCCACCATGATCGGCGGGGTGATGTTGGCTCCTGCAGCGGTGGCGGCGAAAACCGGGGAGGCGATCCCGGTGGCGCTGATGGCGTTGAACCCGAATTGCTCGTGCAGTGCGGCGGCGAAATCGTCGTCAAAGATCCGGATGACGACGTGGATGGCGGGATTCATCCCCTGGGCTTTTACCGCCATCTGCAGATTCAGGCTGTCGTTTTGTGTGCAAAGGATGATCGCACGGGCCCGGGCGACGCCGGCCGACTCCAGCATATCCTCTTTGGTGCCGTCGCCCGGCAATACCGGGATGTCGAGTTTTCGGGTATGGACTACCAGCTCGGCAGAGGGGCTCAATTCGATCGCCACAACGTCCTGCTCCATTTCGTGGAGCTGGCTGGCGACGCGAAACCCGAGATATCCCAAACCGACCAGGATGATATGGTTGTTGAACGTCGATGCGACCGCCATTTCCCACTCCTTACCCCGGGCCTGCCGGTTGAAAAACAGCACGCCGAAATCGGCCAGACCGTGCGCCAAGGTTCCCACCCCGACCAGGGGCATGATGAAATGAATGAGTTGCAGCACCGGTGCGTGCGGAAAGTTCCCCAAAGGCTGGAGAAACGTGGCGGTCAGCACGAGGTAGATTGCTTCCACCGGGCCGTCCGCCGGTTCGTGATAATACTGCGCAAGAAAATAATACAACAAGCCTGCGCCGACTATCGCTACGACGAACATCAGCAGCGGATCGCGAAATTCGCGCAGCAGGAGTGACGTATCGCGCCAGCTTGCGCGCTAGCTTCTGGAGAAGGTTTTGGATCGGAGTTTGCGAGTTACCGTCTGTTCCATTTTATCGTTGCCGAAAGTCCTAGGTTCATTTTCCGACAGAGGGTCGGAAGAATGAAGGCCTGTCGAGCCTATTATACAAAATTCTTTCCCGAGCCCGTCATCGCTCGCAACAGAAACTCGTTCGGATCATTCCGGCTGGCCCGAATGAAGCCCGAAATTTATTGCCGCAGCTGGGGGAAAATGCTACAATCCTTCCCATGAGAATCGGAGAAATCGGAGTATGGCGAGCGACGTAAACGAAGTTCTGCAACAGGCAATGGAATTTTATGTCGCCGGCCATACGGTCGAAGCGAAAGCGCTTCTCCTTGATCTAGTCCGTGCCCATCCCACGCTGGAGGCGGGATGGATGTTC
>JBEKDW010000076.1:0-9216 GCA_050014155.1 Anaerolineales bacterium | reverse complement strand
ATTACCTGGAACATCGCGGGAGGGGTGGTATTTACGGCCGGGATGGCGCTTTTCGGATGGGCGATGATCACCAACGCCTATTTCTCGACCGCCGCGCGGATCCAGAGCGATCGCGGCCAGACGGTCTGCCGCAGCGGCCCATACCGGTTCGTGCGCCACCCGGGATATTCGGGAACCGTCCTCCAATCGGTGGGAACCTCGTTTCTATTGGGTTCGATATGGTCCCTGATCCCTACCGCCGCGGCGGTTGCATGCATGGTCGCCCGGACGGTGCTGGAGGACCGCATGCTGCAAAACGAATTGCCCGGGTACAAGGACTTCGCCCGCGACGTTCCGCACCGACTCGTTCCGGGAGTTTGGTGAGCAAACTTCTCCTGAGGATGAGGAGGATACCAACCTAACCCCCCACCCCAACCTAGAATTGGGAAAAGGATATTGAAGACAATCCTTCCCCCTTCCTTTAAGGGAAGGGGGAAGGAAAAGGGAGAGGGTTAGGTCGGACGCCAAAGAAACTTAGGGGTCTTCGTATGAAATATCTTCGCGCCTTTGTCTTCTTCCTTTCGACAGTGCTCTTATACCTGGGACTGGCTTCGTTCGGCTGGGGATTCGATAACCTGCGCGGGTTCTTCTCCCTCGTGCCCAGGCTGGGGTACGCGCTGTCGGTGGTGTTGTTTGCCGCGGCCGTCGGCGTTCAGGCCTTATCCGGGACGGAGGGGATTCGCGGCGGCAAAGGCGAGGAATCAAAATGGAACCGCCGTGAGAGTATCGTGCGGGTCGTGCTGATCCTCGGGTTATATCTGGCCATCACCTTCATCCCCATCGCCGACCGGCGGGGGATCGCGGTGATCGCCGAAGGGGCCGCCCTCCGCTGGCTGGGGGTTGCACTCGGCGCGCTGGGATATGCGCTGATCTTCCGGTCGGGACTCGCGCTGGGAAGGCAGTACTCCGCCGAAGTGACCATCCAGAAGGACCACCGGCTGATCACCACCGGTCCGTACAAGTGGATCCGTTACCCGCGGTATTTGGGTATAGTCGCATTGGCGATCGGACTTTCGCTGGCATTCCGCTCGTGGATCGGTCTGACCGCCGCGCTTGTGGTTTTCGGCATCCTAGTTTTACGAATCCACGACGAGGAGGCGCTGTTGCACCGCGAGTTCGGAGAGGAATGGGAAAGGTACGCGCAGAAATCCTGGCGAATGATACCGGGAATTTTTTAATGCATACCATTGCGAGGATCTCATGACCAGCGAAACCCTTTTCCATATCGGCTTTTGGATTCTCTTGGGCGGAGTGTTGGCGATGCGCGCGTACTTTTCGGTGCGCGTCCGCCGATCCGGCGGGCGGATCACGCCCGACCGCCAAGCCGTCCAGCGCGAGGGGCTCCCCATGTTCCTCGTGCGGGTGATTGCGTTCTTTGTTTTGTTGGCGGTTCTGATTTTATACGGGTTCGAATCCCCCTGGATGCGGTCTCTCGCCGTCCCCTTTCCGGGTTGGCTGCGCGCCGCGGGTTTCTTCCTCGCCTTCGCAAGCCTGGTCTTTTGGATCTGGACTCAAACGGTTCTGGATAAAGAATGGTCTCCCCAACTGCAACTTCAAACCGGACATCGACTGGTCACCGCGGGACCTTACGCGCGGATGCGCCATCCGATCTATACCGCGATGGCCGGCTGGGCGGCCGGGTTTGCCCTGGTGACCGCGAACTGGATCTTTGTGGCGTTTGCCGTCCTCATGCCGACGGTCTTCTTCCTTCGCGTTCCCCGAGAGGAAAAAATGATGCTCGATCAGTTCGGCGGGGAATACCGGGAGTATATGAAACGAACCGGAAGGGTGTTTCCGAAATTCTAACGGACACCGGCTCGGGTTGGCAAGTGTTTGGGAACAATTGTCCACGAAAGGCACGAAGGAACACGAAGGGTTTACTCAATAACTACGGGATTAATAGTTTTTTTAATTCCCCCCTTTTTTTCCGACAAGGGGGGAATCGTGCGAGGAGAGGTTCTTTCGAACCTCTCCTCGATTTTTTTTATTACACTTTGGCTGCCCGATCGGCGGTATGAATATTCAGCATTGACCTTTATTCTTGCTCTATGCACCGCCGGCAGGTATTCATCCGATCTTCGCCCCCCCAAGCGGCGTGATGGTTATTTTCCCTTGAAGGTGACATCGGCCGGCATGCCGGGTTTCAGTTCGCCGTGGTTATCCACCAAAGTGAGTTTGACGGCGAACACCGTGGCTTTTCGACCCTCCACCGTTTGCACGTTACGCGGCGTGAATTCGGCGGTGTCGGAGATGTAGGTGACGGTCGCCTGGAAAGTTTCCCCGGGATAGGAATCGACCGTAACCGTTGCGGGCATCCCGACCGCAACTTCCCCGATCCGCGTTTCGGGCACGTACACCGTAATCGTAAGCCGGTTCAGATCCCCGATGGTAAAGACCACCGAACCGGCGCTGATGATGGTTCCGGGCTCCACGGCGCGCGTGAACACCACACCATCCACCGGCGCGGTGACGATCGTCTTGGCGATCTCCGCATCGATCAACGCAAGGTTCGCGCTTGCGCCGCGCGCGGCGGCATGCGCTTGGTCGGCGGCTGCTTGAGCCTGGGCTACGAGATCTTGAGCGGCCGTCACCTGCGGCGAGAGCGCGCCGGTCTGCAGCGTCCGGATTTGATCGAGGAGCGTGTCCACCCTTTCCTGCGCCATCGTCAGCCGGGCGCGGGCGTTGAGAACATTCTGCGCCCCATCGGTCAGCAGGGCCTGATGATATTTATCCAATGCGTCCGTTAAGTCCGCCGCCGCCTTGTCATACAACCGCTGGGCTTCCGCTTTCAGCGCCAGACCGTCGGTGGATTGATTGGCGCGATCGAGCAAAGTCTGGGCGACCTGGTACGCTTCCACGGCCCGGGCCAGGTTATCTTCCGCCGCCATGAAATCGCGGCTGGCGGATTGCTGTTCCACGTTCTGCAGATCTTCCTTCGCCCGATCCAAGTCGGCCTGGGCCGTGATTAATTCCGCCTGGAGCGCCTTCAGCCGTTCGGCCTGGGTGAAATACCACATCGGCAGGTCGTATCCCGCCGGCGCCGGCTCCAACCAATCCGCCGTGCGGCCGGGCTGCTGCCCCTGGCGGGCGCCGTCCAGCGCCGCTTGAAGTTGCGTTTGTGCGGATTGCACCGCCGCGTCGGCGGCTCGGACCGCGGCTTCGGCCTGGTCCACTCCGGCTGCGGCGACTGCGCGCTGGGCCTGGAGAAGGGAATCATCCAGCCGCAACATCTCTGCCCCTTTTTTTATGGTCTGCCCTTCGCTGGCGCTGACCGAGAGCACCTTGCCCGAGAGTTCCGGCGCGATCTCGATCTTGGCGGATTCCACAAATCCCGATGCGGCTAGAGCGCTGCTGCCGGAATTCTTCGATTGCAGGTAGGCCACTATTCCCCAGGCGGTGGCCCCCAGCAGGGCGATCGCCAGGATGCCGATGAGTACATTCCGCAAACTAAAATTTGGTTTCATAGGTGGTTCTCCTTGAACATGAATTATCCAGACCTTAATCGAAGAAAGCTCGCTCGATTCCCATTCGATCGGACATGGCCTCTAGATTCGCTTTCGGAACGCGAGTACGCTGGCGGCGAAATATACGATGCTGAGCACGATGAGGGGGAAAATCGCCGGCCACCAGAGGGATGCCGCGCTGCTGCCGCGCACCATGATTCCCCGGGTGATTTCCAGATAGTGGGTCACCGGCAGCATCTCGCTGTAAAGATAAGTAACCAGCGGCATGCCGTCCCGCGGGAACATCAACCCGGAAAGAATGATGGCGGGGATGAGGATCACAAACACGGCCAGGTAGATGGCCTGCATCTGCGATTGGGCAAGGTTGGAGACCAGCACGCCCAGGCCCAGCGATCCGATAATGAAGACGATGCTGATTCCGACCAGCATCCAGAAGCTGCCGGTCACAACCACCCCAAAGAGCAGGTATCCCAAACCGAGCAACGCGAAGAGGTTGAAAATCCCCACCAACAGGTAGGGGATAATTTTGCCAAGCATCAGTTCCCATGGGCGGACGGGCGTAACGATCAGTTGTTCCATCGTCCCCTGTTCCCGTTCGCGCACGATCGCCAGCGCCGTCAGAAGGAGCGCCTGGACTTGCAGGATGATCGGAATCAGACCGGGGATCATGAACCAGCGCCGGTCGTTGTTGGGGTTGTACAGCACGCGCGAAAAGGCTTCGACCGGCAAACTCAAGCTGCTCCCCAGGCCGCTGCGCGATAGGCGGTCGGTGAGCAGTTCCTGCACGGCCACCTCGTGGATGGCGTTCAGCTTGAGTTGGATGGTCTGCACATCAGTGGGATCGGCGGAGCCGTTGATATAGAACTGCACGTCCGCCGTGTGGCCGGAATCGACCGCATCGCCAAAATCACGCGGGATGAGGATGGCGGCTTCCGCACTGTTTTGATCGAGGGCCTTCAGCACCTCATCCTCGCTGAGCGCCGAAAACGCAAAGACGAAATCCCCGCTGGAGAGGAATTTTTGCGTGTATGTCCGGCTGGCTTCCGTGTTCGAAAGATCCGCAATGACCAGCGGAATTTTATTGCGCTCGCCGGAAATCCCATATCCGAGCAGGACGAGCAGGACCGCGGGCAGGGCGAGAATCAGCATCAGCGTGCGCGGATCGCGCCAAATGTGGTACATCTCTTTGCGCATGATAGTGAACAGACGGTTCATGGGTTTTCTCCGGCGCGCGCGGGTTTTCCGCGCTGTTTTTCGACAAGCTGGATAAACACGTCCTCCAGGGAAGGCAGGGCGGGTTCCAGCCGGCGGATCGAGACGCCGGCTTCCGCCAGCGCCGCCTCGATCTCCGGTTTCGATCCCTCGGATTGTATATCCACATGCAAGAGCGCGCCGTGGACTGACACGCCGAGCACGGAAGGCATGCGGCGCAGGATTGATTCGGCAAGTTCCGACGGTTCACAATCGAGCTGATACAACGCACCGGGCAATTGCCGGCGCAGTTCATCGGGTTCCGACAGCGCGATCAACTCGCCCTGGAACATCATCCCGATCCGGTTGCAATATTCGGCTTCATCCATGTAGTGGGTTGTTGCCAGCACGCTGACCCCCTCCCCGGCCATGGCATAAATCAGCTCCCAGAATTCGCGTCGCGAAACGGGATCCACTCCGGCGGTGGGCTCGTCGAGGAAGAGCATTGGCGGTTGATGCACGATGGCGCAAGCCAGAGCCAGACGCTGGCGCCAGGCGCCGGACAATGCGCGGGTGAGTTCGCTGCTGTGGGATGCCAGTCCCGCCATCTCGAGCAGGTCGTTCACCCGCCGTCCGCGCTCCGCGCGCGGCACCGAGTAGATATCCGCGTAGAAGTTGATATTTTCGCGCGGGGTGAGGTCGTTATAAAGCGAGAATCGCTGCGACATGTATCCGATGCGGCGTTTGATCTCCTCCGTCTGGAGGCGGATGTCGAAACCCAGCACGGCGGCCTTCCCGCCGGAAGGCGGGAGGATGCCGGAAAACATGCGGATCAGGGTGGTCTTCCCGGCGCCGTTCGGGCCAAGCAGACCGAAGATTTCCCCGCGCGGGATGGAGAAACTCACATCGCGCACGGCGCAAAACCGGCCGAAGGAGCGGGAAAGCCGAATGGATTCGAGCGCGTTCCCCCCGTCCGTCATCGTTCCGCCCGCTGCGCGAGTACGGTATGGACGAAAAGATCTTCCATCATCGGTTTAACTTCCGTCAGGATCTGAACCGTCAAACCCTGCGCGCCGAACGCTTCGGTCAATCTCGCGCGGAGAGCATCCATATCCCCGTTGCCCGCCGCCGTCTCCACGCGCAACCGGTCCCCCACCGGCCTCCAAGCGAGGATCCCCGGCGCGTCGGAGACGATCTGGCGCATGGCTTTGCGCGGACTCGCCTTCACTTCGAGAAACCGGGACTGCATTGAGCCGATGAGCTCTTCGGGCGTTCCGCTGGCCAGCATCCTGCCCCCGTACAGCATGCCGACCAAATGGCAGCGCTCGGCTTCATCCATGTACGGCGTGCTGATCATCACCGTCACCCCGCGCCGCACCACGTCCGCCAAGATCCGCCATAGCTCGCGGCGTGAAACCGGGTCCACGCCCGTGGACGGTTCGTCCAAGAGCAGCACCTGCGGCTCATGAACCAAAGCGCACGCCAGCGCCAGCTTCTTTTTCATGCCTCCGGAAAGATCGGCCGCGCGCCGCTCCCGGAAGGGAGAGAGTCCGGTAAACTCCAGCATCTCTTCCATCCGTGCCTGCCGCCGCTCGTGCGGTAACCCGTTCAAATCGGTGAAAAACGACAGATTCTCCCAAACGGAAAGATCCGGGTACAGGCTGAAGCTCTGCGGCATATATCCGATCCTCTTCCGCACTCCTTCGGTGTCCGTTCGCACGTCGCATCCGGCGACCGTCGCCGAACCGGAAAACGAATCCATCACCGTCGCCAGGATTCGAAGAACGGTCGTTTTTCCGGATCCATCCGGACCTACCAATCCGTAGAGCTTTCCGGGCGGGATCGAGAGCCGGATATTTCGCAAGGCGGGCGTTTTCGCGCCGCGATATTGCTTGACCAGATCCCGTATTTCAATCGCTGGATCCATATGCTGCTCCGTTTCAACCGCACGGCTTCCTCTCTCACGAACGTCGAGGGCGAAAAGAATCCGTCGGTACGATTACCAGCGTAACCTGGAGAAGAGATCCAGGGGAGGTACGACCGGTCATCAAGGTGCATGACGTGCGTCATCTCGGGGATGACACTCGTCATCACCGGCTGGACCCGCGAAATCGGGGATGTTTCTATGCTATGATGGAAATATGTCGGGAAAACCAAAGATCGAACCGGGGTTGCTGGTCATCTTCCAGTATTTTTCGGTCGTTGCGATGGCCTACTTCGCGGTCCTGGTGGCCTTTTCGGCGCTGCGGGAAAATGTGCTTCTGTTCCCCTATACCCGCTGGTCGTTTCTGAATTTTCTGCTCTATCTCGTGTTGTATGTGTATCTTTCCATCGCCTGGTTGCGGGAACGGAACGCGAGCTGGTATCTGCCGGTCGCCTTGGCCATGGCCACCGCCTTCCCGATCTGCACCAACATCGTGGATTATCTTGAGTCGCCCGATCGGACTCTGCCCGTTCTCATTCAGAGCAGCTGGCTGTCGTTCCCCGTTCTGTTGGTTCCGCTGGTGATCATCGCCTGGCAATACCGCTTCCGATATGTCATTCTGTTTACCGTTCTGACCGGCGCGGTGGAGGAGGTCGTGCTCCTGCCGCTGCTCTGGCCTCCCAACCTGCAAACCCTCTCGATCGCGGGGCAACCGCTCATCCGGGCGTTCTCGTTCGGCGTAGCGGGACATATCGTGAGCCACCTGATGGACACCCAGCGGTCTCAGCGGCGCGCGTTGATCCTTGCCAACCTGGAGCTCAACCAAAGCGCCGCTGCCCTCCAGCGCCTGGCGATCAGCCGCGAACGCAACCGCCTTGCGCGCGAACTGCACGACACGCTGGCTCACTCGCTCAGCGCGCTTTCGGTCAGCCTGGAGGCAATGAAGACGGAATTACCGCCGACCGATAGCGGCCTGGCCGCAATGGTCGACCGGTCTTTGCAAATTACACGGAGCGGGTTGACCGACACCCGGCGCGCACTCAAGGCGCTGCGCGCGGATCGTCTCGAGGATCTCGGCCTGCCCCTGGCCGTCCAGAACATGGCGGAGACTGCGGCCGCCCGGGCGGGTCTGCGGCTGGAAACGGATATCGATCCGCATCTCCCCGGATTGCAGCCGAATGTGGAACAGGAAATTTTCCGGATCGCCCAAGAGGCGGTGGAAAACGCCATCCATCATGCCGGTGCGGGCACCCTGCAGGTGAACCTGCTCCTCCGGAAGGAGGAGGTGGAACTCACGGTTCGCGATGACGGATCCGGATTTGATCCCGGACGGGTCGACGCAGCCGATCACCTGGGCATCCAGGGCATGCGTGAGCGGGCGGAAGCCTGCGGGGGAAAATTGGAAATCGACAGCCGCGGGAAGTCCGGAACCACCCTGAGCGTAAGGATCCCCATTCAATATGATACGCGTATTAATCTGTGACGATCAGGAAATCATCTGCGAAGGATTACAGAAGATCCTTGCCACCGATCCCGAGATCCAGGTGACAGGCTCGGCGTTCAACGGGCAGGATGCGGTGGAGCGGGTCCGGGAGGATCCGCCGGACGTGGTGTTGATGGATTTAAAGATGCCCGGGATGAACGGAGTCCAGGCCACGCGCACTATCCGGCAATCCCATCCGGACGTGCGGGTGTTGATCCTCACCACCTACGACGATGACGAATGGTTATTCGACGCGGTGCGCGCCGGCGCGTCCGGCTATCTGTTGAAAGATACGCCGCGCGATGACCTGCTGGAAGCGGTAAAGGGAACGGCCGCCGGGAAATCCTACGTGGATCCGGCCGTGACGGGGAAAATCCTGGCGCATTTGGAACGCATCGCGCCGGCCAAACCCGCGCCGACCACTATCCGTCTGAGCCAGAGAGAGCGGGAGATCCTGCGGCTCCTCGCGCGCGGGCTGGCCAACGCGGACATCGCCCATCAGCTTTACCTATCGGAAGGCACGGTGCGCAATTACACCAGCGCGCTGTTTGAGAAGCTGGGAGTGGCCGACCGCACCCAGGCAGCGCTTGTCGCGCTCCAGATGGGGTTGCTCGATTTGGATGAGTGACGGCGGTTTATGGATAGATCAAGGACCGGGTTGAGGACCAGAACTTCCTTTTGGAGAGGCGCGGCCATTCATCTTTCTTTCTTTCAAAGTTCCTCCATCGAAAGGAAAAGACGTGGTTCTTTCCAACCCATTCGGGGATTGCACAATATGAGAAACGATTTTACGCCAGCAATCCCCGTCGGGAGGTTGAATTCGTCCAGCCCTGCCGGAGCGGGCATAGCCGCTGCTTGGGCCGAGGAACCCGAAGTTGCAAATTGTACAAACTTCCGTCATGCGCCTGGCGCTGTCGGCCGCAATTCTAGCTTCAACTCTTGGACGAGGGCGCCACATCGAGAGCGAATGAATACATAACAGTATCTCCCGGAACTTCAGTACCGCCGACCGATTCATATAGTTTCATTGCAGCAGTATTTGACCGGTCCGTCAGCACCCACGCTTCATGACAGCCTGCTGCACGTCCAAATTCCAACAGGATATTGAGAATCCG
>JBEKDW010000075.1:0-9229 GCA_050014155.1 Anaerolineales bacterium | reverse complement strand
AAGTCTGCTTGGAGACAAGGAAAATATCATTCTGGTAGCCCATCAGCATTGGCTTGTGCTGCTGGGTGAAATCGCCAGCGAATTGCTGCTTTCGCTCGTGATCGTCGTATTTGTGATTGTTCTGTTTCTCTTCATCGGTCCGCTGGCGTTCTTGGGGTTGTTCGTTCTACTCGCGCCGGCGGCCAGCCTGACCCGCGATATATTGATCTGGTCGAACCGCAAATACATCATCACCAACCGCCGGGTGATCCAGCTTTCGGGCGTGTTCAACAAGGACGTCATGGATTCGTCGCTGGAAAAAGTCAACGACGTCATGCTGGACCAATCGTTCCTGGGACGCGTGTTTGGCTACGGCGACATTGAAGTCCTTACCGCCAGCGAGATTGGGGTGAATAAAATTCGCCGGATCGCCAATCCCATCCAGTACAAGATCGCCATGGTGAATGCTAAAGCACAACTCGAGGGGGTGACGAATGCACCCACCGTCGGAAGTGACGTCCCGGCGCTGATTTCGCAACTGGACGCTCTGCGCCAGAAGGGGGTCATCAACGACGCGGAATTCCAGGAGAAGAAAGCCAAGTTGATGGCGAAGATATAACCGAAATCGATCGGTTAATGTAGTTGGGCCCGCGCAAGCGGGCCCAACTACAACCACCTTGGAGGGAGAGGGAGGGAGGAGAGAAATTCAGAGCGCTTAACGCACTCCAAAAAAGATAATACGCTTCCCTAAAACCCTGCCATAGTGACAAGTGTCATGTTTTTTCAAACCCAAGATTCATAGGTCCAGCGGTCTTGGAAAACGCGTTTTTTCCTCAACTCCATCGGGTTTACGCCAAATTCCAGCAAGGATTTCGCCACAATCAGGGCATTTTCCATCCTCCCCGAGCCGGTATTCCAGAATCGTGTAACCTCTCCGGCGGACAACCGGATGCCGGCATTTCGGGCATAGGGTATCTTCCAGCTCCTTAACCATTCCCGGCAGGTTCCCGGCATATACATAGCGCAATCCAGCCTCCTGGCCGATCTCCGCCGCCCTGGTAAGGTCAGCGGCATCGGTCGGACGCCCGGCGTCGTATTGGTAATCCGGGTGGTAGGCGGTGACGTGCCAGGGGATATCAACCGAGACACCGGCCAGGAACCGGGCCGCGTCCCATAATTCAGCCGAATCGTCGTTGAGGCCGGGAATCAGCAAGGTGACAACCTCCACCCACAAACCGGCTTGGCGGGCGGCCTGGATAGTATCGAGCGTATGTTGCAGCACGCCTCCTAGCGTCGAGTAGGTGCGCTTGCGCATAGCTTTGAGGTCGATCTTCATCCCGTCCAGGTGCGGCCGTAAGTAAGCCAGTACTTCCGGTGTGGCGTTGCCGTTGGATACTATCGCGGTTTTGAATCCGCGTTCCCGCGCCGGACGGAAGATCGCCGCGGCCCATTCGGCTGTGATCAGCGGCTCGTTATAGGAGGAAACCACAACGTCCGCGCGGGAGCGTTCCGCTGCGGCCGCAATCTCCTCCGGCGAGGCGCGGTGGATTGTTAGCCCCATGCGGTCTGTTGCCGGATCGCGCAGTGCCTGGGAGGAGACCCAGTTTTGGCAGAAACCGCAATGGAAGTCGCAGCCGAGCATCCCGAAGGTTAGCGCGGTTCCGCCCGGCAGAAAATGGTAGAAGGGTTTTTTCTCGATCGGATCGGCTTGCAGCCCGGCCACGTAACCCCACGGCATCCGCAGCTTTCCGTCGCGGTTGAAGCGCACGCGGCAAATGCCGCGCCGGCCTGGGCGCACCAGACAGCGGTGGCCGCAGGCCAGGCAACGAATCACGCCCTCTTCCTGCGGCTGAACCAACTCGGCGTCCGCCGATAGCGTATCCAGCGTTTCCTGTAGTGTGGCCATATCGCTTTCGATTATACGATGTGTCATAATGGAAGGGTATATGTCCGATCATTCCCTTTTAATTATCGGCTTGGTATGAAGGAGGGGCAGCCTTATCGGCGGGAATATGCGAACGCGGCCTCTTTTATCCAAAGCGGAATACGGCGAAGACGAATTCATCGAAATCGACGGATACCAAATCCATTATGTGGATATCGGCAAAGGAAAACCGGTCCTCCTGATCCCGGGTTCCTTCAGCACATACCGGGTATGGAATGCCATCGTTCCGCGGCTTTCCGAGGAATATCGCCTTCTGGCGCTGGATTATCTCGGCACGGGAGACTCCGACAAGCCGCGGTCCGGATTCGGTTACACGATCGGCGAGCAGGCCGATATTGCCGCCCGGTTGATTCTAAAGTTACGGTTGGGAAAAACGCACCTGATTGGCGCCTCCTACGGCGGGGCGATCGTGCTGAATATGGCGGCCCGATATGCGGACGTGGTCGGGAAGGTTGTCAGCATCGAGGGCGGAATCCTCAAACCGAAAATAATGCCGGCCAACCCGATGGAGAATCTGCTCCGCTTTCCCATCCTTGGGGATCTGATGATCGCGATCATCCGGTCCGGCCTGTTGAATGGAATCGTTTTGGAATCGATCGCCGGCGCCTGGTTCGCGAAAATGACCGCGGATCAAAAACAAAAAATGCGGGAAGAGATTTCCTACAACGCCCGGTCCTCTTCGCGCGATGCCTGGTATTGGATCGCCAAATCCCCCCAGACTGTGATTCCGTTCGAGGAGGAGGCCAAGCGGATCCGGGCGCCGATACTCTATCTTGCGGGAAAGCAAAGCGATTTCCGAGCCATGGCCGAGGAAAACATCGGCTTCCTGTGGGAATTTCTTCCGCAGGCGAAGGTCATGGAGTTTTCAGACGGCATCCACGATCTGGAGATGCAAAAACCGAGAGAAGTGGCAAGGGCGATCCTGGAATTTTTTACCGAAGGCTGATGTTATTTTTTCTGATAGAACGGATTATCCATCAGGTTAATCCGATAAATAGACACATCGTTGGCGGAGTGATATCCTTTCGGAATTCCGATTTATAATATCGGCGTTTCTTCAACCAAGGGGGATATATGTTGCGCCAATTTCGATTCCGTAAATTCAGCGTTCGGTTCGTTCTATTCATCCCCGCCCTGGCTATGCTTGGCTGGGGTTTTTTGCACCGGGAGAATATCTCCGTCAAGGTGCTCCCCACCCCTTCCGCGGTTTACGGGCTGGGAGAGACCGGCGTATGGTTCAGCCGGCCGCAGGAATTCGACGGTCGGTATCTCGGCGGCCCGGATGAGGCGCTCGACCTCGCGATCGATCAGGCGCGATGCTGTGTGGATGCGGCCGTTTATGATTTCGATCTGCTCCCCGTGGTGCGGGCGCTGCTGCGGGCATCATCGCGGGGGGTGACGGTGCGGATCGTTACGGATACCGATTACGAGAACAACGAGGCGATCGGTTTGCTGCGCGGGGAAGGAATCCCGATTGTTGGCGACAACCGGGACGGGCTGATGCACGATAAATTCGTGGTCATCGACCGCGAGGACGTGTGGGCCGGGTCGATGAACCTGACCGCCAACGACGCCTACCGGAACGACAACAACTTTCTGCACCTCCGTTCACCGGGCCTTGCGAAGATTTTCACCGCCGAATTTGGGGAGATGTTCATCGGAAAATTCTTCGGGGCTGATTCCCCCCGCAACGAACCATCGGCGGCGGCGGTGGATACCGGCTTGGGCCCGGTGCAAGCGCTCTTCGCACCGGAGGACCAGGTGGCCCGCCACGTGATCGAATTGATCCATGGGGCAAAAAAATCGATCCATTTTTTAGCCTTTTCCTTTACTTCCTCCCAAATCGCGGATGCATTGATCGAGCGCGCCGCCGACGGTGTGAAGGTATCGGGAGTGATGGAGACTTCGCAAGCGAAATCCAACTCCGGAGCGCAATGGAACGCGCTTCTGAAGGGCGGCGTAGCGGCTTATTTGGATGCCAATCCACGCAACATGCATCATAAGGTGATCCTGATCGACGGGGAAATCGTCATTACCGGTTCTTATAATTTCAGCGAAAGCGCCGATAACAAAAATGATGAAGATCTTCTGATCATCTGGAATGCCGGGTGGGCCGGAATCTTCGAGAAGGAATTTAGCAGAATATACGACTTGGCTGTCCAGAAATCGCCGGGTCTTTAGCGGAAAAGCCGCCCCCGTCATTTTTATTACGGGAAATTCTTTTTGGTGAATAATTCATCCCCTTTCCTGCGTGGTATATAATCCCGGATATGGATACTACTCCCGGCGTTTCCCCTTCGCCCGAAAAGCCGCATGCGTCCCGTGCAATCGTCACCCGATGGACGGTGAGGATTGTTGCCGTTCTTCTCGCCGCGGCGTTGACGCTGGCGCTATCCTTCGCCGTCAGCGCCTCCATTTATGAATCCGCCAACAGCGGAAGGATCTATCCGGGCGTGACGGTGTTTGGGATGAACCTCTCCGGCCTCTCCGCGGTGGACGCGGCCCAGCAGATGGACGCAGGTTTCGACTATCCCAGGGACGGCCGGATCGTGTTCACTTATGGAGATAAAAAATGGGTGGCCACACCCGGGGATTTGGGGCTGGGTCTGGATCTGATGGCGACCACTAACAACGCCTACTCCGTCGGACGTTCCAAGGACATGCTCGGGAACGCCGGGGATCAGTTGGAATCCCGATTCAGCGGGGTGGCGGTGGCTCCGGTGCTCCAGTTCGATTTCACCCGGGCGCTCGCCTTTTTACAACGCATCGCCCCCGAAGTGGAACAGCCCGCAGTCGAAGCGCGCCTCGAGATGCACGGGTTGGACGTGATCGCCATCCCCGGACAGGTGGGGAAGCGGATGGACATGGCCGCCATGCTTCCACTGATCGCCGTCCCGATCGGCCACCTTACGGATGCTGTGATTCAAATGGCAGTCACGGACTTCCCTCCGCGGGTGCTGGATGCTTCCCCACAGGCGGCCGTTGCCCAACAGCTCCTTAGCCAGGATTTTGCCATGACCATCGCCGACAGCCAGCCCGGCGATCCGGCTTCGTTTACGCTCACCCCGGCGATGCTCGCGGACATGCTCTCCTTCCGGGAGGCGACGGATTCCAACGGGACCCATTATTTGTTGGCGCTGGACGAAGAGAAACTGGTGAGCACGCTCCGGCCGCTAGCGGGAACCCTCTCCCGCAAAATGCAAAACGCGCGATATCATTTTGATTCCAACGCCAACGCATTGGTTCTTTATATACCGTCCAAGCGCGGCCGGGAGCTTGACATCGATAAATCCATCCAGTCCATTCAGGATGCCGTCGCGCAGGGAGCGCATGTCGCGGCGCTGGCGTTCGATACCACCGAGCCGGACGTGGGCGACCAGGAAACCGCCGCCGCGCTGGGCATCGCCGGGATCCTGCCGGGTGGAATGCAATACACCTCCTTCGCAGGTTCGGCTTCGGAACGGATCCAAAATATCACCCTGGCCTCGGCGCAATTCGACGGTCTGCTGGTCAAGCCGGGAGAGGCCTTTTCCATGGGTGCGCATCTCGGGGACGTCAGTCTCGACACCGGTTACGCCGAGGCGTTGATCATCGTGGGCAATCGCACCATCAAAGGCGCCGGAGGCGGCGTCTGCCAGGTGAGCACCACGTTGTTCCGGACAATCCTCATGACCGGATTTCCCATCACCGAGCGGTATTCCCATGCCTACCGGGTGGGATATTACGAGAACGGCGACGGGCCGGTGCATCTCGGCGCGGGATTCGACGCGACGGTGTTCTTCCCGGAGGTCGACCTGAAATTTATCAACGATTCACCGTACTGGATTCTGATGGAAACCCAGGTGGATACGACGACCAAAAGGCTGTATTGGCGGTTCTATTCCACTTCCGACGGCCGCACCGTCAGCTACAACTCTAGTGGACCCACTAATGTGGTGGATCCTCTGGACCCAAAATGGGAGGAGAATTCCAAGCTGACCGTCGATTGGACGCAGGTGGACTGGGCGGTGCCAGGGGCGGACGTGACCGTCAACCGTTCCGTCTCCCGCAACGGCCAAGTGATCAACCAGGACCGGTATTTTACCCATTACCTGCCGTGGGGGGCGGTATGCCAATACAACCCGGATAAATACACTGCTCCCCCCGATGGGGCGTCCTGCCCGCCGTAATTCCTCCGAATGATCTCTCGCGGCGTTTTTCCTTCCACTCCCCGGGTCTTCGGCGGTCGTCGGATCCGCATCCTGAAAGGAAATTCAACATGAGATTACTGGAAAACCGTTGGGCTTTAGTCACCGGATCCAGCCGGGGGATCGGTCGGGAGATCGCCGTAGGCCTAGCGAAAAGAAAATGCAACGTCATCGTCCATGGCCGCGAAATTCGCCCTCACGCGGGAGACCACACAATTGGCGGAAGCCTGCGGAGTCCGCGTCGCCGCGGTGGCGGGCGATTTGAGCACGCGCGAAGGCATCGAAGCGATCCTGCGCGGCGTGGCTCAGGCATGGATATCCTCTACAACAACGCGGCGATTCAAAATTCATGGAAATCTGTTTGGGAGATCACCCTCGACGAATGGCTGGTTACCTTTCAGGTCAACCTCTTTGCCATGATCGCGCTGTGCAACGCGCTGGTTCCGGGAATGCTCCAGCGGGGCTACGGACGGATCATCAATCTGACTTCCGGAATCCAGGACACGCCGTGCCTGGCTCCCTACAGCGTTTCGAAAGCCGCCGTCGACAAATACACGCGCGACCTGGCGGCGGAACTGCGCGGGACGAACGTGCTGGCGAACTATCTGGATCCTGGCTGGTTGAAAACGGACATGGGCGGGCCGAATGCCGAACACGAAGCGGCCACCGTACTTCCGGGGGCGTTGGTCCCGGCGCTGTTGGACGACAACGGGCCGAGCGGACGGTTTTTCGCCGCGCAGGATTTTAGCTGCCTGGAATGATTCGCGTCGATTCATTGATTCCGATTGTCTGCTTCACTGTATTGCATAACGGCCTTTTTCCGAAACTCTCAGGTACAATAACTTTAAGCCGCTGAAGAAGTCCGTTCGTCGGGGGATAAATCCCCCGCCTTTCAACATCGCCGGCTAAAGCCGGCTCTAAGAGCCCGGTTTTAACCGGGCGATGTTAATAGTTCGGAGCTTCAGCTCCGGAGGGCTATGTTTTTCAGCGCTCTCATTTTGAATTTTTAAGATTGGGAACCCGCCGAGCGGATGGATCACCATCGCGGAGGGAAAAGGTGTCATGAAGATCGTCGACCTTTGGAAACCTGGCAAAAAGCCGACCGTCGCCTTTGAGCTCTTTCCGGCCAAGACGTCCAAGGCGGAAGAGAATCTGGCCAAGACCATCGATACGCTGACCGGTATCGAGCCGGACTTCGCCACGGTAACTTTCGGGGCGGGTGGTTCAACCCGCGAGGGATCCCGAAATCTGGCGGATCGGTTGAAGGGGGAAAAAGGGCTGGAGGTGGTCGCCTATTTCGCCGGCTTTGGACTCGGCCCGAAGGAGATCGCCTCGACCCTTGAAGGATACGCCGGCATCGGAGTGGAGAATATCCTCGTGGTGCGCGGCGATCCTCCGCGCGACCCGGAATTTCGAGCGCAGCCAGACAGTCTTTCGTATGCCTCCGAGTTGCTAGCTTTCATCCGGCCGAGGTTTTCCTTTTGCCTTGGGGCGGCCGGTTATCCGGAAGGCCACGTGCAGGCCCCCACCCTGGAACGGGATTTGGATTTCTTGGAACGGAAGGTGGAGGCGGGAGCCGAATTCATCCTCACCAATTATTTTTACGACAACCGCTTCTTCTTTCACTACGTCGAGCGGTGTCGGGCGCGGGGGATCGGCGTCCCGATCATTCCGGGAGTCATGCCGGTCTATTCGGCAAAGATGACCGAAACTCTGGCGGCAACCTGCGGGGCCAGCATTCCCGAAGCCCTGCGCCGGGCATTGGCGGGATTGCCCGGGGAAGATAAACAAGCCGCGCTCGATTTTGGAATCGAGTTCGCCGCGGCTCAATGCCGGGAACTTCTGGCTGCGGGTGTCCCCGGGCTACTTTTCTACACGATGGACCGCTGGGAATCGGCCGCCGAAATCGTCCGCCGTTTGCGCGGCGAAGGCGTGTTGTAGTTGTTGTTGAATCCCGGAAGAAGGGCCATCGCGCCGTTCATCAGTGGAGGTGTCATCCCATGATCGCTCCTGATCTTCTGGAAATATTGCGCTGCCCCGTTTGCGTCCAAAATAAAGAAGGCCTGCTGAAACTGGAAAAGGATTCCTGGCTGGTGTGTCAGGAGCCCGGTTGCGGGCGCAAATACCCCATCCGGGACGAAATCCCGGTCATGTTGGTCGAAGAGGGCGACAAATGGGCGGGCACCCGCGTCGAGGATTTGCCCGTCCCGCCTCCCGGTTCCTAGAACGCTTCCCCAACGATCATGGGCTCTTATTCGCGGCGGACGTTTCTAAAGCTGGCGGGTGCCTCGCTGACCGGCGTGGCTTGCGCTTCGCTTCCACCGGTGGATCAACCCCCGGTCTACGGTCTGGCCCGCAGTACGGCCTACGACATCGTAGTGCGCTCCGAACCGGATCCGAACGCGCCGGTCCTGCGGAAGTTGCGCCGCGATGAGATCGTCACCGTGCTGGAACAAATCACGGGCGATCACGGTCCGCAGGGAAATCCGCGCTGGTTCCGTTTGTTGGATGGCTTCGCCCACAGCGGATACCTCCAGGAAGTCCGTTACGATTTCAACCCGGTCGTCTATGACATCCCCTCCGGTGGAAAACTGGCGGAGGTGACCGTCCCGTATACTCAATCCCGGGATAAACCTTCGGCCGAGGCACCGCCGCTGTATCGCTTGTATTATCAGGCGGTTTTCTGGGTGGTGGAAACGGTAATGGATGAGACCGGGCATGCATGGTACGGTTTGCAGGATGACCGGCTGGCCCACAAGTATTATGTTTCTGCCGACCACTTGCGGCTTTTTGCGGAGCAGGAACTGGCCCCCGTCTCGACGGACGTTCCGGCCGAAGCGAAGCGCATCGAAGTGGATTTGACCAAACAATCGCTCACGGCTTTCGAAAACGACCAAGCGGTGTTTACTGCGACGATTTCCAGCGGATGGCTGCGCAAAGATCCCAAGCCCGGGGAAGGCCGGACCTTAACGCCCATCGGACATTACAGCGTGTTTGAAAAAACCCCCAGCCGGCATATGGGTGACGGGCTCTTAACGTCTGAGTTGGACGCGAACGAATTGCCGGGCGTGCCCTTTGTTTCTTTTTTCCATATGCTGGGAACCGCTTTCCACGGGGT
>JBEKDW010000074.1:0-9276 GCA_050014155.1 Anaerolineales bacterium | reverse complement strand
AATTTGTTGGCTCTCCAATTAGCCAGGCTTATCGCCATCCACTCCAACCGTTTAGGGGTGATAGCCCATCGACAAAAACCTGCAGGTCGCCAATTTGGGTTAGTGTAAAGAGCGATGACATTAGTTGGGTCTGGTCTTTTTTGGAGTGCAGAAGCGCGTGGAATTGCGAAATATTCAGGGGTGATTCCATTTGAACCCTCCTCTTTGGGTAATTAGTGAACTTTACGTTCTAGAGCCCGGCCGGCCGTCACCAGCCAGGTTGTCATGGGATAGGCTCGTATACCCATGTTGTCTAATAATTATAGAGCCATATCTGGAAAAAGCCACTCCCCAAAAATAACGACCTCGCCCTGTCCGGATGTCGTGTAATCGAAATTCGATGATGAAATATCCAATTATCCCTGTAATATGGATGAAGGAGACGGCGGTTTGTTCGGCTGCTTCGGACCGAAGGACCAATATTCAACTTGACCTGGCAACTAGAGGTCTTATACATACTCATCGGGGAAGGAGCAAACCAATGAAAATGTCCTTTATTTTCATGTTTTTACTGTTATCCGCATGTTCGATCTCGAATCCGTCGATTTCCAACTCCCCCGTCGCCTCCGGTCTCGAAGCGTCCCTTCCCGTACCAACCCCTTCGCCGGTATCCGCACTTTCCACCGCTACCCTGAATGGTTCATCCACGCCCGATTCGACGCCCTTTCCTCCCAAGCCGGCGGGTTTGCAACAAATCGTCGCCGGGCTGGATAATCCGACCGGATTGATTTCCGCGCACGATGGGACCGGCCGCATGTTCCTCCTCGAACAGACGGGAACGATCCGCATTCTGAAAAACGGCGCGCTGCTGCCTTCACCCTTCCTCGACCTAAGCGGACTGGTCAACACAAACGGGAACGAGCGGGGTTTGCTCGGCGTGGCGTTTGATCCGAAATACGCGGAGAACGGACGTTTCTTTGTAAACTATACCGACGCAAACGGCGATTCGGTAACCGCGCGATATTCTGTATCCGCCTCCGATCCGGACCGGGCCGATCCGGCCAGCGCATCCCTGGTCCTGCGTATCGCCCATCCGCAATATTCCAACCACAACGGCGGAAACCTGGTCTTCGGACCGGATGGATATCTTTACTTCGGCATGGGCGACGGCGGGGGAGCCGGCGACCTGAATGGGAATTCTCAGAATCCGGGAATGCTCCTGGGAAAACTGCTGCGAATCGACGTGAGCATCGAACCGTACGCCATCCCGCCGGATAATCCGTTCGTTGGGCGCTCCGGGGCCCGGCCGGAGATCTGGGCCTATGGATTGCGCAACCCGTGGCGTTTTTCGTTCGATAGCTCCAGCGGAGACCTGTACATCGCCGACGTGGGGCAAGATACCTACGAAGAGATCGACGTTCAAACGGCCAACGACAAGGGCGGGGAGAATTACGGATGGAATTTCATGGAGGGATTTCATTCCTACCGGGGCCAGGCGCCGCCGGGGCTCGTCCCGCCGGTCGCCGAGTACGATCACAGCGGCGGCAATTGCTCGGTGACCGGAGGGTACGTCTACCGTGGCGCCCTGCTTCCGGAGCTCGTGGGAATGTACGTCTTCGGCGATTATTGTTCCGGCAGGATCTGGGTGCTCGCCCGCGCCGCGGATGGATGGAAGACCGCCGTTTGGCTCAAGACGATGCTGGCCATCACATCCTTCGGAGAAGACGATCTCGGGGAGCTGTACGTGCTGGACCGCACGACCGGAGGAGTGTTCCTATTATCAGCGCAAGTATAAGTAGAGGCGGTCCGCGACCTGCCCTAACAATTTTCGGAGCAAGTATTTGTAGGTGTGGGTCGCATCCCGCCCTCGCATTTTGAATCGTGCACCGCGCTTACGGCGTCAATCATGCTGAACCCGCAGTTATGCATTGCCAGGCAACGTCGCCAGCGCGTCACGGGCGCTTTCCAACAGCTGGCGATCGATCGGGACGATCCGGTACCCCAGCGGTCCAAGGGGGAAATTTGGACGAGGCGATCGTTTTTTAGCCGGAGAAATATTAAACTGGAAAAAATATCTTCTGGGTCAACGGGAAGGATACCGCCATCTTATCCACTCCCAAGGCGGAATGCCGAAAATTATTCTCCGGGTCTCTCGCCAACGGATAAGTACATATAGCCAAAATAATATTCTTGATAACGTATCTTTGTTAAATACTTTTCGACGGACTTCCAGGGATGGCGGTCCAAGAAAATCTCGCTGTATCCAAAAGGATGGCGTTTCCAATTCGGAAAAAAATCCATCCAACGGGGGGGATGATCCGCCTGCTTGACATCGAGCAATGCCATGCAGCCGGCTCGCCTGAGCGCCGCAGCACCCCTTCGGATGATGGGATCGTAATCCGCAACCATATTGATCGCATTGGTGCAAAGAATTCCCCCGATCCCCGGCGGAAAATCATAATTGGACATGCTGATCTGGATCAAATCGACGTTTCGCCAGCCTGCGTGATGAATTCGTTTTCGAGCTTGATCCAGCATCGCATCCGATATATCCACGCCGATTATTCGTCCCGGAATTTTGACCGCTTTTTCAAGCAGGGAAAAATTTAGTCCTGTGCCGCAGGCCAGATCGACCACCGTATCGCCAGGTTTTAAATCTAGCGATTCCACGGCTTGTCTTCTATAGTAGCCGTCGCGCACGCCAATCAATCGATACACCCAAACAAGCAGGTCATAATTTTTCGCATACGTGCGGTTGAAATTCTGCATATTCATATCAGAGGATGTCCTTTATATGGAATTCCCGTCGGCGGTAAACAGATTATACAGGAAGCTGAAAAACCATTCCCTTATATCCTCGAAGGCCGGCATAATTCCGTAGTTTACCGCATACGGGATTCATTTTCCGTTATGCCATTTACTATCGGGTCCTTCGCGCAGCGGCGCCGATGGAATGCTGTATTAAACGGAATCCGTTCGCGTCCGTAGAATATTTTCGATAATGTCAGTTGCCCGAAGGGGTCGCCAATACGTCGCGCGAACGATCCACCGGCCGGCGGTCGATCGGGACTATCCGGTACCCCAGCAATTCCAGGAACGCAAGACATTCTTTGTGAACCTTTCCAGAGTGGGTGGAAAGGAAAATCACCGGATGCGATTCGGTCAGAATCCTGCGCGCGCCCTGCAAGGCAAGGAATTCCCCGCCTTCGATATCGATCTTGAGCAGATCCGGCCGGGGCATCCGCTCCCGAGCGACCAGTTCGTCGAGGGCCACGGAGCGCACTTCGAGAGAGCCCTGCGCGCCGATCCGGCCTTTCGAGGTGCTGGCGTCTTCCTCGAAGCGGACTGTTCCGCCGCGGTCGGTCACCGCCGCCTCAATCACGGTCGCGTTATCGATCCGGTTTAGGGAGAGATGACGCCTGAGGAATTCCAGGTTTCGGGGGAGAGGTTCGAAGGCGAACACCCGTCCCCGGGGTCCGGCCAGAACTGCTGAGAGCAACGTGTAATACCCGACGTTCGCGCCCAGGTCATATACAACCCCTCCGGGAGGGATGGTTTTAACAAACAGCGCCCGTTTTCCCAGTTCGTAACTCCCCAGCCAATATCCGTGATTGCCGGACCCGACAATCCATTTCTTCCCGCGCAGGGGGCCCTGGAGAATGGGCACAACCGTTTGGCGCGGAATCAGCCGCAGCGGAAGGCGCAAGAGCCTGCCGATCAATGAGGTGTTGGAGATGGATGTCCAGTTCATGGTTATCTTGGGGGAATTGTAACCGGGATTAGTAATGTAGCCGGGATCGTCGATCCCGGCTACATAGACATTACCAACGTGCCAGCGGGTTGATTCCCAAACGTCGGCTTTTTTGGATATAGAGGGTGATGTACGCCAGATCGAAAAACAGGATCGCCCAGGCAAAGAACACCGTGAGCGTGGAATCCGGAATAGCGCGGAACACAATCAGCGATGCGCAGAAAGTCCCGGCCATTTTGGCCGCGCCGATATGGAGCGATTGACCGGCGAGGTCTTTGCGATCCAGCAACATTCGCACAAAGAGGATCGACATCAGCAGGTTCTGGCCGAAGGCGGTGTAGTAGCCGCCCCAATTTGCGAATTCGCGCGTCACCAGCAGCACCGTCAGGAAAGCCGTCGCCAGAATGGATGCGAACGATGCATAGAAAAACGCCGCCGAGATGGCCGCGGGCCGCCGCGTGCGTTCGTAGGCCAGGAACTGGACGACGATGACCAGATCTAATGCGAACCAGGCGATATTGATCACCCGCTGCACGGGGCCCGGGAGGAAGACAAAGGAGAAAAGAAACTCCCAGGAGATATTCAGGCACAGGGCGGCCATCGGCATGCCGCAGGCTTTATCCTGGAAGCCGCGTTTGATGATCAGGAGATACGTGATCGACCAGAATATTCCGGATGCAACGGCCAAGGCGAGCATCGGGATCCTCCAATACCAGGTTGGTTAATCCGGACGGATGGCGTCTCCCAGCAAAGATACCATATCGGGGGCGGCCATTTCCATCGCGCGGCCGGTAGCGAAACGGCGGAACGATTCCACCCGCAGTACGACCTCCCGGAGCGGCACGGGATGGCCGGCATCGGCGGAGGCGCGGCGGACAAAGAGCGCGCCTTGCGTGCGGTGGCATTCCATCGCGGCGAGTTTCAGCTCGAAGGTTCGGTCGACGGCCACGACGAAATCCGCCGGATCGTCCCGGTTGGCCGAGCGTTTGCGCGGGTGGGCCTCGAAGTCCGCGCTGAAGGTGTATACGCAAGGAACGCCCGATAACCGCGCGGCTTCGAGACAGGTACGGTTCGCCAGAAGGTGTGCGGGGTGGCCGTATTCGCCGCCCGATCCGTGGGTGATCACCGCATCGGGATGATGCGCGTTGAGTAGGCTTTGAATCCGGGGGACGACTTCTTCCGGCGAGCGGGCGAAGGGGTACAGCGAGCCGTCGGTTCCCACGTCCGGATCGCGGAAGGGAAGGAACTCGACCGAGGAGCATCCGAGCGCACGGGCGGCGCAGCGCAGCTCGGCCTCGCGCACCGCGCCCAACTCCGCCCGGGAACACAGCGGCGGCTCCCCCGCCTCGCCGCCCTCGCCGCGCGTGCAGCATACCAGACCGACTTGCGCACCGCGCAACGCGAGCAAGGCAAGCGTGCCGCCGGCAAAAACCGTTTCGTCGTCGGGATGGGCGACCAGGCAAAGAATTTTCATGCTTCTATCGCGTCCGGCTGCTGGAATAAAAAGGGCCGGAAAGACCAACTCCCGGCCCGTGGAACTCTTCCGCCCCGGCGATCAACTGCCCTTGCCCTCGATAGTGTGTATCGCCTGTTCGGGCGAGACGTTGGCGTACAGCACCGACATCAAACCGGGCAGGTATTTGTTCATCGTCATCACGTTGGAATAGACCACCTGGCGGATTAGGACATGGTTCAGCTCGCCGCCTTCCACGTCGATGCTTGTCTTGTAACGGATCTCCCCGTCGCTTACGTCCATCTCGAAATTCCCGATCACCAGACCGTAATTGGCGCGGGTAATGAATTCCATTGCTGCCGGGCGCTTATCTTCGGGCGCGGCGTTGGGGCAGACAGAGTAGAAAATGAATTGCTGCTGGTTTTCCCGCGCCTGAGCGAAGCACGTCCATTTACCGTTCTTCCCCGAGAATCCGGTGCGAAGAATGGTTTTGCCCTCCATTTCGGTGAAAGGCCATTGGTCGTCCACGAAAAATTTGCGAATTCCGTCGAGTATCTTCCCCATCGAAAATCCTCACCGTGAAGGATAACCTCGGACCGGGCGGGCTGCCTGTGCCGGCCTGGGAAGAAAAAGACCGTTCTCCAATCTGGAGGGGAAACTGCGTTTGTTATAGGGATTTTATACGGAATGGCGAACCTTAGCAACCGTCCGCGGGGATTCGGCGGAACCCCCCGTTTTGGCCGGAGCATAGCCGGGCGGGCTATAATCGCTGTATGGAAAACGACAGGCCGCCATGCAATTCCGGGAGATCCTCCCGTCGGATACGCGCCGCCGCATTTTTCCTATTTCTCCTTTTCCTGACAATCCTACTTTCGGCCTGTCAGATCGCGCCATCCCGGCCATCCCCCGCTGTTTCGCAGGAGAATCAGGGTTTCCCTACGAAAGCCGCGACGGTTCTCTCCGCCCAGGAATCCCTTTTTCCAATCGAAGAGATGACCGATACTACGACCGAAACGCCGGCAATTTCTTCTCCCACGGAGTTTCCGGTATCCACCTTGACCCCGCTTCCCTTCGGTTCCTGCACCGACGGTCTGACCTTTATGGGCGACATGACATTCCCGGACCGCACCAAGGTGCTCCCTGGCCAAAGGCTTGAAAAAAGCTGGAAGGTGCGGAACAGCGGGCAGTGCGATTGGGGCCCGGAGTACCGGTTCCGGTGGACCGGCGGGACCCATCTCGCTGCTCAGGATGAATTCGCGCTTTACCCCGCCGCGGCGGGCAGTGAAGCGGCGATCGTCATCCCCATGATCGCGCCAACCGTTCCGGGGGAATACACTTCCGATTGGCGCGCGGTTTCGCCGCTCGGGGTTCTCTTCGGGGATTCGCTTTACATCGACATCATCGTCACCCCATGACGCCGGCGCTTGCCGGACGTTGGCCCGATCCAAAGGAGGCATATGCTGCAGGCTCGGAACTCGGAAATCGTGAATTCGGATGGGCAGCCGGTCCGGCTGCGCGGCGCGTGCGTAGGGGGATGGATGAACATGGAGAATTTCATTAACGGCTACCCGGGCGATGAGAGCGGCGTGCGCCGCGCGTCGGCGCAAACCCTGGGTGAAGGCCGGGCGGAATTTCTCTTCGACCGCTGGCTGGATTATTTCTTCAACGAGGATGACGTCGCGTTCCTAAAGGAGTGCGGCGCTAACGTCGTCCGGCTGCCGTTAAATTACCGGCATTTCGAAGACGATTCAGATCCCTACGCCTATTTGGAGAAAGGTTTCGAGCGATTGGCGCGCGTCGTGGGGGAGTGCGCGCGCGCCGGGCTGTATGTGATCCTGGACCTGCACTCGGTCCAGGGCTGGCAAAACACCGACTGGCATTGCGACAATTCCAGCCGGCACACCCTGATCTGGCGCCATCCGCACTTTCAGGAGCGGTTCGTGGCGCTGTGGCGCGAGATCGCCCACCGTTTCCGGGAGGTGGAAACCGTGGCGGGCTACAACCTGATGAACGAACCGGTGACGAACGCTCCCGTCGGCCGATTCACCGCAAAGTACGAGACCGATTGGGCGGTGATCAACGGCCTCTACCGGCGCGCGGTCGAGGCGATCCGCGAAGTGGATTCGGAGCACATTATTTTCCTGGAGGGGGATTACTTTTCGCAAAAATTTTCCAAGCTCGACCCGCCGTTCGCGCCCAATCTCGTCTACAGCAGCCACAACTACAGCCCGCCATCCACCACCGCCGGGAAATATCCGGGCAAAATCGGCAAAACCACCTGGAACAAACGGCGCCAAGCGGCGGTGTTCAAGGATCAGGAAGGCACGCACTTCACGGAGGAGAACAGGGTTCCGCTCTGGGTGGGGGAATTCGGCGCGGCGGTTGACGGTCCCGCTTCCGAAACCGCCTACCGCTTGAAGGCGCTCGACGATCAGATCGCCATCTTCGAACAGCACCGGGCGCATTGGACGATCTGGACCTATAAGGACATCGGCGTGATGGGGCTGGTGACGGTTGATCCGGAAAGCGAGTACATCCGGCGGGTGATGCCCGCGCTGCGCGCCAAATGTGTGCTGGGCGTGGACGGTTGGCTCAATACCGGCGCGGCGAAAACGGAAACCCAGAAACTGGTCAACCGGCTGGCGGTTATCGCCGAACGGGCGATCGGCGATAAGGGAATTGACCATGTCTCCAACCGCATGTTTCTTGCGCAGGCTGTGCAGGCGGGGTATTTCGCCAATCTGATGCAGCCGGCATACGCTTCCTGCTTCCGCGGGCTGTCGGAGACGCAGATCGACAAGGTGATGCAGTCGTTTGCGCTGCGCAATTGCAGCGTCCGGGAAGGGCTAGTAGAAGTGTTGAAGAAATACTGGCAAGCGGGAGGATCAACGCAGAAAACGGACGCCGCATAAATCTATTGGCGATCTCTACGCTTTAAAGAATTTTGGCCTGAGGTAAGTATAAACCGGGCGGCCGCAGGGCCACCCGGTTTTTATTATTAGGTTCCTGCTTCCCACGATGTCAGATACTTTTTCTGTTCGTCGGTGAGTTGGTCGATATGGAGGCCCATCCCCGCCAGCTTGATCCGCGCGATCTCGCGGTCCAGTTCCTCGGGCAGGCGGTGAACGGTCCGTTCCAGCTTGCCGGCGTTCTTGGCCATATATTCGGCGCTCATCGCCTGGTTGGCGAACGACATATCCATCACGCTGGCCGGATGCCCTTCGGCGGCCGAGAGGTTGATCAGCCGCCCTTCGGCCAGCAGGTTGATCTTGCGCCCGTCGGCGAGCGTGTATTGATCGACGAATTCGCGCATCTTGCGCTTTCCTGTCGCCATTTTCTCCAGCGCCGGGATGTTGATCTCCACGTTGAAGTGCCCGGAGTTGGCCACGATCGCGCCGTCTTTCATCTTTTCGAAGTCTGTTTTGTCGATCACGTTCACGTCGCCGGTGACGGTGCAGAAGATGTCGCCGATCGCCGCGGCCTCGTCCATCGGCATTACCCGGAACCCGTCCATCACCGCTTCCACCGCCGCCACCGGATCCACTTCCGTAACGATCACGTTGGATCCGATCCCGCGCGCGCGCATGGAAAGCCCCTTGCCGCACCAACCGTAACCGCAAACGACGAAGTTCTTCCCCGCCAGCAGAACGTTGGTTGCGCGCACGATCCCGTCGATGGTGGATTGACCGGTGCCGTAGCGGTTGTCGAAGAAGTGTTTGGTCATCGAGTCGTTGACCGCGATGATCGGGAAACGCAGCGCCCCGGCGGCCGCCATCGCCTTGAGCCGGATCACGCCGGTGGTGGTTTCCTCCATCCCGCCCATCACCTCGGCGCACTGCTCCGGCCTTTCCTTGTGCAGCGTGGAAACCAGGTCGGCGCCGTCGTCCATCGTCATCTGCGGATGGGTGTCGAGCGCGGCGTGGAGGTGCTGGTAATAGGTGGCGTTATCCTCGCCCTTGATGGCGAAGACCGGGATTTCGAAATGCGTCACCAGCGACGCGGCCACATCGTCCTGGGTCGAGAGCGGGTTGGAGGCCGCCACGACCACGTCCGCACCGCCCACCTGCAGTGTATGCAGGAGGTTGGCCGTCTC
>JBEKDW010000073.1:0-9321 GCA_050014155.1 Anaerolineales bacterium | reverse complement strand
GCGCACTTGCCCGGGCCTTGCGGGAAGCGAAGCCGGTATTCATGGATTTTTATGCGGATGACGCAATCCTTGTCGTCATGCCGGGAGTCTTGGCGCGCGGAAAGGCGGAAATTCGCTCGGCGTTTGTCCGGATCGCCGATGGTCTTCAACAAACCGCCTCACACCCAGCAGTGCAGATCGCTGCGTGGCGGGCGGACCCAGAACCAAGTGCCGTCGGCGTTGCGCCCTTCGATAATCAAGCTCACGCCTTGTTTTATGTAGGTGACGACCTCGTAATCCTTGGAAGGCCCGCGCAGGCAGTAGGTATTTTCCTGGAAGGTCGCGATCGGCGCGTCGCCGCCCGCGGCGGTCGGGGTCGGAGTGCCCGCCTCCAACCAGCGGAAGGTGGCGGCGATCTGGTCGAAGACCGCGCTCTCGGTCGCCTCATCGAACAGCGGTGGTGGCGTGGAGTAGTTGCCGGGCTGGCCCGAATGCAGGACGCCCGTCAGGCTGGCGCATACGTCGGCCCGCTGCGTCGAGAAGCCGATCCATTCGTAAAGGTTGCCGGCCGCGCCCTCATGCGCCTTCTGCACCAGAAAATCCAATCCGGCGATGGTGCGGGGCGCCGATTCGATGGCGGACGGATCGTATCCCGCCGCTTGCGGCGATTGGCACGCGGGCGGAACGTTGCTTCCGTCCACGTCCATCCACTTTTCGAGCAGGTTGGTCCCCGCGGTGATGGTGAGGTGGATCCGCACGTGGGACGAGGTCTCGCCGGTGAGGGTCGCATCCGACGGATAGCAGACCTCGAAGGCATACGTCGTATTGGTGTAGCATAGCCAGCCGGCGGGGATGGTTGCGGTCGTGGCCGCCGTCGGCGTGGGAGTGGGAGTGATGTCCAACCAGCGGAAGGTGGCGGCGATCTGGTCGAAGACGACGCCCTCGGCGGCCGGGTCGACGGTCGGCGGCGGGGTCGGATAGTTGAGCGCATCGGTCATGTGCACCACGCCTGAGAGACTCATGCATATGTTGGCCCGCTGCGTCGAATACCCCGTCCAATCGTAGAAGTTGCCCGCCGCACCCTGACTCCCGCTCTGCACCAGGAAATCCAACCCGGCGATCGTCCTGTGAGTATCGTTGGTTGTGCCGGGCGCGTAGCCCGCCGCCTGGGGGCTCACGCACGTTGCCGGGCCGCTTGCCGCGTCAACGTCCATCCATTTTTCCGCAAGGTTCGTTCCCGGCGCCACCGGGAAGGAAATCCGCGCGTGCTCCGGCGTACTGGAACTGATGGTCGCGTCGGGCGGATAGCAGACCTCGAAGCCGTAGGTGGCGTTTGTATAGCAAACCCAACCGGCCGGAATGGTCGCCGGGGCGGGGGTCGGCGTGGGCGTCGGGAATTGGGGCAGGTTGCATGCTATCGAAGCGATGATCGCCGCCGAGAGAAAGATTGCCGCGCGCAGGAATGCTCTCCGATGAATGTCGCGAGTGAATGTTTTCATCTCTCCTCCTGTTGCCGAAATTCCGTGTCTTGTTCCCACCCATGCCGCCAAAAATTTATACTATCCCCATGTAGTTGATTTTATAGCGTTCCAAGCTTTTCACAAACCGATAAACGTTTACAAAACCTCCAAAAAACCTCCAAAGGGGTTAACATTTGGAAATGAAAGAGTAAACGGAATTCACCGAAAAAGCCACGGAATGCACGGAAAATAACAAGGTTTTCAAGGTTTTTTTAACCATGATTTTTTCGATGCCCGCCCCGGGAGTGCGAAGCATAATCAGGGTATTCCGTGTACTGGTTTATCAATCCCTCCCGGATCTATTTATTACATTGCCTGCAGCGTGGCGGTCAGGAGGATGATGATCACTCCTCCGGCGGCCGTCAGGCCGTTTATCCGCTGGAATTGGGAAAGGAGGCCCGGCCGGTCGGAAGCGCGCGCTCCCGCAAGCCGGCGGGTGACGCCCATGTCCAGAAACACGCCCAGGGCGATTCATCCAAGGACGAGAATGTGCTTGGTATACATCAGAACCGACCAGGTGTTTCCAATTTCCATGAATCCTAGGTAGTGGGAATCGGTTACCAGCATCAAGATGCCGGTGACGATGAATATCGCGATCGAGCTGAGCACCCACGGCCGGCCTCGTGCGACGAGCGCGGGGAGCAACCGGGATTGTTTTCCTCCTCCGGGACGAGCCGCCGCAGCACGGGGACAACGACCAGCGCGGAGAGAATGTAATTCCCCACGAGCAGGACGGTGGAAAGGGTGTGCAGTGCAAGGCAAATTGAAAGGAAGATGGGATTCATGGATAGTCTCCTCGGGAAATTTTGCCAAGTATATCCGCAATGGGTAAAACCCGCATCGAAAAGTCAGCCAGGAATTCAACGTTTCCGACCCGAAGCCGATCAGATAAAATAGTCGGTTGAGTGATGACGATCTCTTAGCCGGCGTTCCAGTTCGCCTTTTGGGATTTTCCATGCATCCGCTTCTTAAAAAACTTCAGGGAGGCGACCGCCGCTCAATCGGGAAAAGCCGCGATGTCGTGAACGAGATCCTGTCCGATCCGAGTTTGTTCGGGGTTGTCTTCGATGGGATGTCGAACGAGGATCCTTTGGTCCGCATGCGTTGCGCCGATGCCGCGGAGAAAATCACTGCTCTGCGCCCCGACCTCCTGCAACCGTATAAATGCAGACTCCTGCGGGAGGTTGCCCCGATCGACGAGCAGGAGGTCCGCTGGCACGTTGCTCAGATGATCTCCCGGTTGACACTCGGCCGGAGCGAGCGCCGCAAAGCCGCAGAAATCCTTGCGGACTATCTCGAGGATGACAGCCGGATCGTCAAGACGTTTGCGATGCAGGCGCTGGCCGATCTGGCCCAGCGGGATGCCGAGCTGCGTCCGGGAATCGTCCGGACATTAAGGAAGCTGACTCAGACCGGGAGTCCGGCGATGCGCAGCCGGGGACGAAAGTTGTTGCTCAAACTTGGGTCGCGGTAGAGCGTCTATCGTCCGATCGAAGGCAAACCGGACCACTTTCTGCCGATGAGTTATTATTTTCGGGTAGAACGAAAAGCTGGAATTTATTCCGTGCGCCGATAGGAGATTTCATTGCGCATCCAGTTTGGAAGTCCGCCGATACATCCGCCCGCCGCGATTGAAGCGGACGCCGGCGTACCCATCCGCCAACCCGGCCGATGGAAGAGCGCAATCATGGCCTCGCTGGCAGGGATGATCCTGCTGTCCATTCCAGTCGCCGTATCGATCGCATATTCCGTGCTTTTCCCGGAGGGCGATGCGGGCGGATCCTTTCGCAAGGAAGCTCTGCCATGGGCGGGAATGCTGATCTCCTTCGCGCTGTGCATCCTTTCCCACGAGATCCTGCATGCGCTGCTCCACCCGGATCTCGGCCGATCGGAATCCACGGTGCTGTTTATTGGATGGAAAAAACTTCAGTTCGGGGTCTACTATGAAGGCCGCTTCCCGCGGGTGCGCTGGATCGTCATGCGCCTGCTCCCGTTCCTCGCGCTGACCATCCTCCCGCTGACCGTATTCTTAATCGCGTACAACCAGATGACTTATGCGTTGGAAACATATCTGATCATCGTGATGCTCACCAACGCCCTGGGTTCCGGAGGGGATCTGGTTGCAGTAATCATCATCCTTTTACAAGTACCGGCTTCGGGCACGCTGAATTTTTATCGGGGAAGGGCTTATTGGCTGCCGGCAGAGGGAAGGTCCACGTAGCCGCGATCGCCGATCGCGGCTACGTTTTTATTGGTTGATCGCGGCGCCAAGATTACATGCCGAACATGGCATGCTCAACCGACGCGCCCGCCGATCACAATCAATTCAGGCGAATCTTCCGCAAACGGCGAGCGGTCGTAACCCCCCCACAAATGCAGCAGCCGCAATCCGGCCCGCTCCAGCAGCACCGGGATTTCGTTGGGGAAGAAGTATCGCAGAGTCATCGGAACCGTCGTGCGGGTCACCTTCCCCGCGGGATCGACCTCGTCATAGATCCAGGTAATGTGTCCGAGTTGCGCGACGCGGTCAAGTCGCAGACTGGAGAATTGTTGGACGGTTACACCCCGTTCCCCGTCGCGGAAGGTGCGTTCCAAGACTAGCCCTTCCGGCATGGCGGAGTAGATCGGGATGGGGTTCGGCAGGGCGAGCGCGAAAACGCCGCCGGGCGCGAGGTGCGCGGCGATCGACTTGAGGGCCGCGTCCGTTTCCGCCGTTTCGGTCAGATGCGAGAAAGTGTTGAAGGGAAGAATAACCAGCGGGAAGGTCTGCTTGAGTTCCAGACACCGGAAATCCTCTTCCACCAGCCGGATCCGGCCCGCGATTGCCCTCTGCCTGGCCAGCCTGCTCCGGGCGAGTGCGATCATCTCGGGGGAAGAATCCACCCCCGTCGCTTCAAATCCTTCCCGCGCCAGCTGCAGGAGAACCCGGCCGCTACCGCATCCCAACTCGAGCGCCGGCGTACCATATTCGCGTGCCAGATCGCACCAAAAAGGAATATCCTCGGTGAATTCAGCATTCTCCCAGTCGTAAAACCGTGCGATTTGTGCGTAAGGGTTCATGATTTGCTTGACGGTGTGGAGTGCGGGCATTATACTCCGCGCGCCGGGGTGTAGCGCAGTTGGTAGCGCACTGCGTTTGGGACGCAGGGGTCGGCGGTTCAAGTCCGCCCACCCCGACTAGAATGCGGACGTTTTTTCTCACCGGCGCCCTTTTCCATCAGAGCTGGGAAGTTCTTCGAAGTGATTAGGGATTGCGCGACCCGAAAAGGAAACCACCAATGGCGGATTGCTCCGTAGAGGCAAATCGCACCTTCCAATATCAGCGCCTCATCTTCACCTTGCAGATCGGCATGATCGTAGTGATGTCCCTCTTCTTCCTGAGCAAGGGGCAACTGCCGGGAATCGATCTGCTCGGGCTGACTTTGCTTACGGTGTTCCTTTGGTGGGCGCGTGATCGGACGTCCCTCTTAAACTTCGCCCCCTTCCTGATGCTGATACTCACTTATGAATCCATTCGCATCTTGGCGCTGGTGCCGGGAATGGGCGTCCTTCACGTCACGGATCTCATCGGTTGGGAGGAGACCCTTTCCGGCGGAATCATCCCTTCCCACATTTTGCAGCACGCATTGAGCGCGCAACCCTACACCTGGATCGTGGATCTCGTGGCGAACGGTTTTTACATGACCCACTTCGTCTCGGCCATCGCGCTCGGCCTCCTATTGTGGGTTAAACGGCGGGACCAATATTGGCCGTTCCTGCTCGGTTTGACGGTCCTTTCCTATGCGGCTTTTCTGACGTACGTGATTTTTCCCGCGGCCCCGCCCTGGTGGGCGTCGATGTACGGTTATCTCAAGGGCCAGGCGGTCGACCTCTCGCACAGCCTGCTCTCGCCGGGATACATTATCGCTACCGGAAATCCGGTGGCCTCCATGCCCTCGCTACATACGGCCTATCCTTTCTATATTTTCTTCTACTGTTTTTACCTTTGGGGAAAGAAATCCATTTCGGTATTGGTCCTGCCCGTGGGGGTTGCGATCTCCTCCATCTATCTGGGGCATCACTACGTCATCGATATTCTGGCCGGTTTATGCTACGCGATCGTGGCATTCCTCTGCACGATATGGTGGATCCGGCACAGGATTAAACTCAGTCCTCAGGAACAGACCGAAGCACTGGCGACGGCATAATTCCCCTTCCTTCGCGCGGCTGTTCCGCATGCCGATCGGATTTTTCGGAAAAACGCGACCAACCCCTTACGCGTTGTGGATTATCCGCAGACGTGGAAACCGTTATCCAGGAGCATGAAAAATGACCGGAATCATTTTGGACGGTAAAACCCTTGCCAAGCAAATCGAAAGCGAACTGGCCGCGCGCGTGGAAAAGCTCATCGCCCGCTCCGGCGGCAAAGTTCCGGTACTCGCTACTATCCTGGTCGGGGAAGATCCGGCATCGGTGACCTATGTGCGTATGAAGGGCAATGCCTGCAAGCGGGTGGGGATGGAATCGATCCGGGCGCTGCTCCCCGAAGGCAGCACGACCGAAAAGGTCCTTGCGGAAATCGATAAGCTCAACGCCGATCCCGGCGTGCACGGGATTCTTATTCAGCATCCAGTTCCCAAACCGGTCGAAGAGCGGCTTTGCTTCGACCGGATCGACCCGGCCAAAGACGTCGACGGAGTAACCTGTATGGGATTCGGCCGGATGGCCATGGGAGAAAAAGCCTACGGATCCGCCACCCCGGCCGGGATCATGCGCCTGCTCTCTCATTACAAAATCCCGCTGGAAGGGATACATGCCGTGGTAGTTGGGCGCAGCCCGATCTTGGGCAAGCCGATGGCGATGATGCTGCTTAACGCCAACGCAACGGTGACGATATGCCACTCGAAGACGCAGAATCTCGCGGAGGTCATTCGGCAAGGCGATCTAGTGGTTGGTGCGGTCGGGAAGCCGGAGTTCATCCGCGGGGATTGGATTAAGCCGGGCGCGGTGGTGGTCGACGCCGGTTACAACGAGGGAAACGTCGGAGATATCGAACTTTCCGCGGTTGTGGAAAAGTGCAGCGCCTACACGCCGGTTCCGGGCGGCGTGGGTCCGATGACGATCGCCATGCTGATGGCGCAGACCGTGGATGCGGCGGAAAAAGCGATGGGCTGAACCGAAAAACGGATTTTGTTCGATGTAGAGCGTGTTTGCTTGACGGTCCCGGGGCGCGGAGGGTATACTACCGCTCGCCGTTCGATCGAATTTTTTTAGCGGGCGTCGCCAAGTGGCAAGGCATCAGCCTTCCAAGCTGACATCGCGGGTCCGAATCCCGTCGCCCG
The DNA here is from genome assembly GCA_050014155.1 of Anaerolineales bacterium. GTDB lineage: Bacteria > Chloroflexota > Anaerolineae > Anaerolineales > RBG-16-64-43 > FEN-1073. The sequence goes on along the minus strand of JBEKDW010000073.1, from coordinate 2,501 downwards.
CTCCTTGGGCCCGTAGCTCAATGGCAGAGCAGCTCCCTCATAAGGAGTTGGTTGATGGTTCGAGCCCATCCGGGCCCACTCAGTATTAGCCCCGCTTTCGCTGTTGGATATCGACGGCAATCACCGTAGAAAAATATCCATTTGATGGCGATAAGATTCCGATCGACCGAAGCGGTGTGAACCTTTAACGGAATACCAATGTTCTCTACTATATTGCGAAAGCCGGATTAGCCCCCGAACAATCGCAGCCATTCCTCGATATCCGCGGGCTTCTCCGAAGGTTTTTCTTTTTCCCCCTTTCGAACGAGAGCGCGTACACGGCGAGCGAACTCCTCCGACGCAACCACCTTCGCCCCCGCACGACGCGCGCGGGTGCACACTTCGGAATCCGAACTGACCACGGTGTAGCCTCGTGCGTCCTTGTGCCCGCGTAGAAAATCGAGAATTGCATCGTCGGCTTTGCGCGGCGGAGGAACGAAATGCGCCGTGAGCATCCGCCCGGCCTGGAATTGCGGACTGGCGCCGGGCATTCCGCGGTCAAAAAAAACCACCACCTTGTGCCGCGAAAACCGCGCGAAAATTTCCAGCAACTCCAGCAGCTTGCGTTCGTCCTCCGGATCTTCCAGCGAGATTCCCGGAAAGCGTCCGATCAAATTGTGGCCGTCGATCAGATAGGGCATGCGTCGCGCTCCGCTGCGGCTTTCTTGTTGATCCTTCCCGCGGGAGGTGCTACACTGAAAGCATCCCGCCCTCGGAGGTGCTCATGGCCCGGCGTTGGTTATTCTACCTCGCGCTCAACGTTCTGGTGTCGGCCGCGACGATGCTCGGCGTGTTGTACTGGTGGGACCGCTCGCATCAAAGCACTGCAATCGCAGTGCTTTCTCCTACGCCGCTCCCCGTCGGTTATACCACCCCGCTGCCCACGGCGCTGCCTTCCCGCACGCCGAGAGTCTACGTCGTTCAATCGGGCGATACACTCGGAAAAATCGCCGAGAAATTTGGCGTGGACGTCGATGAACTGGCTGCGATCAACAACATTCAGGATCCGAACGTACTTGCGCCTGGGATGCAGTTGGTCATCCCGGCCAGCGCCCAGACCGAGCAGCCCGTTTCCAGCAATCCCACCGTCACCCCGCAGGACGGGGAAGTCTTTCCCTGGCCGGTGATCGATTCGGTCCTCTCGGCTGGTGTGCTGGGCAACGAAGCGGTGAAGATCGTCAACCCTGGCCCGAACGCAACCCTCACCGGATGGCGGCTGCGCGCGCCCGGCGGAGCGGAATATGAGTTCAAGGAATTCTCGCTGGTGGCACAAGGTGCGGTTCTCATCCACACTGCGGAGGGAATCGACACCTCGATCGACCTGTACTGGGATTTAAAAGAGCCGGTGTGGCATTCCGGCGACGAAGTGCAGCTCCTGGACGCGCTGGGCAACCTGCGCTCGGTGTTCTTCATCCCTTAATTCGCCGCCCTGCTCACCCAATCGAAGCGACCGCCCGCGGGGAAGGAGGAACGGGGTCTGGTCAGAACCGCACCCCTCTGCTAAACTACCGGCCCCGGAGAAAATCATGAACCAAGTCCTGTACCGGAAATGGCGTCCGCAAACGTGGGACGACGTCGTCGGACAGCAGCACATCATTCAAACCCTGCGCCAGGCAGTCGTCTCGGGCCGCGTCGCGCACGCCTATCTCTTCTCCGGCCCGCGTGGAACCGGCAAGACCAGCACAGCGCGAATCCTGGCCAAGGCCGTCAATTGCCTGGAGGAGAATCCCGCCGCCCGGCCCTGCAACCACTGCCACCGCTGCAAGGCCGTGAATGAAGGCGCTTATCTCGATCTGATCGAGATCGACGCCGCCTCCAACACCAGCGTCGAGGACGTACGCGATCTGCGAGAACGGGTTCCGTTCGCCCCGAGCGACGGCCGATACAAAATTTACATCATCGACGAAGTGCACATGCTTTCCGCGGCTGCATTCAATGCGCTTCTCAAAACGCTCGAGGAGCCGCCCGCCCACGCGATTTTCATCCTCGCTACAACCGAAGCGCACAAAATCCCCGCAACCGTTGTCTCGCGCTGCCAGCGGCATGAATTCCGGCGGCTGAGCGTGGAGGAAATGGTGGCGCAGCTCTCGGCGATGGCCACGGCCGAAGGATTGCAGGCGGACCGCGAGTCGCTGGAAGCGGTTGCCCGCCAGGCGACGGGCAGCATGCGCGACGCGATCAGCCTGCTGGATCAACTCGGGTCGCTGGGCGAGGCGATCACGCTCGCCCGCACGCTGGAGATTCTCGGTTCAGCCGGAAGCGAAGCCGTGCAGCAACTGGCGGCTTGCATCGCCAGGGGCGATACCGCCGAAGGCTTGCAGGTCATCCACCGCGCGACGGATTCGGGCGCCGACGCGCGGCAGTTCGCCCGCCAAGCGGTGGACTTTCTGCGCGGCGTGATGATGGCCTCCACGGGAAACGCCGACTGCTCGCTCATCACTAATCTCTCATCTCTCATCACT
>JBEKDW010000072.1:0-9452 GCA_050014155.1 Anaerolineales bacterium | reverse complement strand
CTGCCACGCTACGACCACCGCGGATATTTTTCCGCCTGGCTGTTTTCCATCGCGCGCCGCAAGGCGGCGGATTTCTTCCGCCGGCGGGAGCCGTTACGGCTCGAGGAGGCTGGGGATTTTGCTTCTGAGGCGGATCTACCCAGCGAGGTCGCCCGCGGCGAGCAGATCCGGAAACTCGCGCGGTTGATCCGGTCGCTGGAAGATAGCGAGCGCGAGTTGATCCATCTGCATTTCACGGCCGGGCTGACTTTCGCCGAAATGGCTTCCGTTCTGGGAAAGAAGGAAGACGCGGTGAAGAAATCGATGTACCGGTTGCTTGGGCGGCTGCACGGACGGATGGAGTAGGCCATGAGCGAATATTTTCCTTCCCCCGAATGGTTGCAACAAATGCACTCCGCCGCGGCGGCTCCTTCCCCGCGGGATGAATTCGTGCGAGGGTTGCGCGAGCGATTGGCGGTCCGCGGACTCGCCCTCCAATCCCGACGCAGAGTGCGCGCCCGTTTGGCATGGGGGTTTGCCGTTGTTGCGATTTTGCTGGCAGCGGGTGTGCTGATCGCCGGTCCGCAGAACGTCGTCTCCGCCCTGCAAAAGATACTTGGCTATATCCCCGGCATCGGAATCGTCCAGGACGGTTCGATCCGCGTGCTGGCCGAGCCGGTGACCGTTACGCGCGAAGGGATCACGCTGACATTGGAACAAGTAGTGGCGGATCCGACGCAGACGATTGTCGTCTATAAGGCTGAAGGGTTATCCGTGGCGGTGGCCAATTCCAACGGCGAAGGCGGCTCGCTATGCTGGAAACCCGAGGTGGTGCGGCTCCCCGACGGAACCGAACTCGCCGGCGCCGGAGGAGAGGGCGGCGGTTGGGGGTCGGGATATCGCAGCCGGCTTATCTACGGCGCCATGCCGCCGGATGTAAATGAAGGAACGCTTGTTGTTCCCTGCATTATGGGCATGCCGCCGGGCAAAGCGCCGGAGGATTGGAGCCTGCCCTTCCGCCTTAAGCCCGCGCCGCCGGATTTAACCGTGATGCCGGTGATCGACCTGCCGACGCCGACCGTCGAACCCTCGCCGCTCGCGGCGACCGCCAGCCCGACGAATGCTGAAACCTACGGGATCACGCTTTCGCTGGATCGGGTGATCACACTGGACGACGGTTATGCGCTGCTTGGCAGTGTGCACTGGCAAGACGATCGATTTGCAAGCGTCGCCGACAGCCTGCAGACGATCGTTACCGACGCGGGCGGAATGCCAATTCCTGTGGAAAGAGACTACGACGATTATGGAATGGCGCAAACCGCTGAACCTAATGCCACCCAGTGGGCGTATCGAATCCAGGGCAAAGCATTTCACGGTCCGTTGACGCTGACTTTTCATTCCGTCGGCGTGGATCTTCAAAATCCGGTGCCGGTTCAATTCGACACCGGAGCGAATCCCCGCGTGGGACAGAGTTGGGATCTTAACCAATCGCTCCAGGTAATGGGTCTTCCGGTGACATTGCGCTCGGCCAAGATGATTGTGCAAGGAGATATGCAGGGGTTCGAATTCACCGTGCAGGCGCCTTTGGCCCTGCGTGGCTTGGCGCTCGGCTTCGAAAAGAGTGCGGGTCTTGTTCAAACGCAGGAACGGTGTTGCAGCAGCGGCGGCGGCAGCGCCCCGAACCAGACGGGGATGTTCAAAACCTATGCCCTCACCGACTTTTCACTTGTCGGTGGAACGATCAATCTTTCGGTTCGCCACGTCGAACTCTCTGGAAATTGGAGCGTTGAATGGAATCCGCCGGTCGTAGAAGGAGCGCCTACGGCGACAGCGCTCCCGCAGGCTTGCCTGACGGATGACAAGTGGAACCAACTCGCCGAAGGACCGGCGCTGCCTATTCCGGCCGGGCTGGGCGGAAAGATCCTCACCATGCGCGGAGCCGTGGCGCCCGATCCCTCGCTGTTTCTCTCCGGGGTGGACGGCAGCGGCGAAAAGGGATTGATCTTCGGCGATGGAATACTTTCGCCCGATGGGAGCAAATTGCTTTTTGCGCAGGACCAAAGGATGTATATCCTCGATCTGGAGAGCGGCGTGAAAACCGCGCTCACGCCGCCCGGCGTGGATGGCATGCGCCCGCTGTGGTCCCCGGATGGCAAACATATTGCGATGACTCAGTTCCTGGAAAATTATCACGTGGTGGTAATGAATGCGGACGGGTCGGATCTGCACCGCGTAACCCGCGGGGTGTCCATCGAGGAATCGGCCGGTTGGTCGCCGGACGGAAAACAAGTGCTGTATACCGTCCTTGGCGAAGGCGGCAAACAATACCTGAAGCTGGTTGATATTGATACGGGAGCGATCACGGATCTGTTCTCGATCACCTCAAAGAATCCGTCGTTAGCGCTTTCACCCGACGGGCAATGGGTGGCGTTTATGGACCGGGGATTCGGAATGTTTGAGGCGAGCGTGTACCTTGCGCGCCTGGATGGATCGGATCGCCGCCTGATGGCGCAGTTGGACGCCCAGCCGTTCTTCGCCTATAGTCCGTTCTGGAGTCCGGACGGCAAATGGCTGGCGATGAGCATCCAGGATGCAAACGCATTCGAGCCCGGTGATCCGTCCATTGCGTTGATCCAGCCGGATACGTGCGAGGTGGTGCCGCTGACGAACATCAAAGGGGAGATTCGTTCGTGGGTGCCGTCGCCGTAGAGGCAGACCGGTGGTCTGCCTCTCGACTGCCAGTCCGCCGCTCCATCCGTCGCCTGTCTCTACGGAGATTGCGGCGTGTCCGCCTTTGCTTCCTCGCGCACCTTCGACATCGAAAGCCCTTCGCGCAACCAGAACCATGCACCGAGGATCGTGATCGGTAAAATAAGCGCCGCATGCAGCACGAAGGTGTAAGCTGTAGCGACGGCTTGGTCCACGCCGTACGCTTTCAACACGGCGATACCGGCCGCCTCGAACGTCCCGATGTATCCAGGTGCCGAGGGGATGATCGTGACGAGGTTGGCGATCCCGTTCATCAGCATCAACGCGAAGAAGGAAACCGTGAAGGCAAAGCCGTGCATCAGGAACCAGTATTTACCGGTTTCGAATATCCAGATCAAAATGGAGGTGAACAGGATCATTACTACATCGCGCGGCGAGCGCAGAAAACTTAGTCCCTCGAGGAACCGGTCAGCAAGCCCCTGCAGCTTCAGGCGGAAGCGGGCGGGGGAAAGGTGATCGACCGACCATTTAACGGCCCGGGCGGTGACGGAGGGGAACATCGCCGCGAGGATGAAGACGAGAAGCGCCCCGAAGAAAAGGACCGTACCAAAGATCGCGAGCTGTACGATGGATGCGGCGACGCTGGAACCTCCGGCGCCGAGCCGTGCCAGCTCGGGCAGATTGACAAACACGAACAGCATCATCACTACCGCGTCGAACATCCGCTCGACGATGACGATCGCGAGCGATGCACTGAATGATACGCCTTCCTTCTGCCGAATCAGATACGGCCGGATGAGCAACTCGCCGGCGCGGGCCGGGTAAAGGTTGTTGCCCATGTAGGAGATACAAACGATCGGAAAGAGCGTCCGTACGGGCACTTTTTTGATCGGCCGCATCATATAGTGCAGCCGCCAGGCGCGCACCGCCACGGCGACGAAATATATGCTGATCCCGGGGATCAGCCAAAGGTATTGGGCGGTGCGTAGGGAATCCCACAGCAGCCCCCATTTCTGCTTGGTGATCACGAAGAAGTACAAACAGATGAGGCTGATGAGCAGCCCGACCCAGAATTGCCAGCGTTTCATGGATTAATCCGTGGAAATGAAATAAGATCAGATTGGATTGTACCATCCGGGATAGGAAGCGGAATGATGCCTAAGCCAAGATTGCTCGTAGCCACCACCAACGCCGGCAAGCAGCGCGAATATCGCGATCTACTACGGGAGCTCCCCGCTGAGATTGTATTCCCCAACGACCTGGGGATCACGCTCGAAGTGGAAGAGGACGGCTCCACTTTCCGCGAGAACGCGGCCAAGAAGGCAGTCGCTCTCTCTCGCGCGTCGGGTCTGCTCTCCCTGGCGGACGATTCCGGCCTGGAGGTGGACGCGCTCGGCGGCGAGCCGGGCGTGCGTTCCTCGCGCTACGCAGGTCCGGGCGCCGACGACCCCCGCCGCCGGGCGTTCCTTCTCGAGAAGCTCCGCGGCATACCGGCGCCGCGCACGGCGCGGTTCGTATGCGTGATCGCGATCGCCGTTCCGGGCGGCGGCACATCTTTCGCCGAGGGCGAGTGCCGCGGGGAGATCACACCGGCCGAACGCGGTTCGAACGGATTCGGGTACGATCCGATTTTCCAACCGGCCGGCTTTTCTCGGACGATGGCGGAACTGACGCCTGCAGAAAAAAACCGGATCAGCCACCGGGCCCGCGCCGCGGAGGCGGCCATACCCATCCTGCGCACGTTACTGGATTCAGAATCCGACCGGAGGGAACGCCTATGAACGTCGTCACCGGTTCCTTCGGTTTTATCGGACGCCATATCACCCAGCGGCTGCTTAAGCGCGGACAAACCGTGCGTACCATAACCACGCATCCCGACAAACCGAATCCGTTTGGAAGCGAGGTCGAAGCGCGTCCGTATGCTTTCGACTATCCAAAGGAATTGGAGGCCTCACTGCGCGGCGCGGACGTGCTCTACAATACCTATTGGATCCGGTTCGAATACGGGGAAATGACGTACGCGCGCGCGCTGTACAACACGGCCACGCTCTTCGAATGCGCCCGGAAGTCGGGCGTGAAGCGAATCGTCCACATCGGCGTCACCGGCAGTTCGGAAAGTTCTCCCCTGCCGTATTACCGCGGCAAGGCCGCACAGGAACGGCTGCTGCACGAGGCGGGCGTTCCCTATGGCATCGTCCGGCCCACTTTGGTCTTCGGCGAAGGAGACATCCTGGTCAATAACATCGCCCGGTTGATGAGAGTCTTCCCCGTGTTTCCGATCTTCGGGGACGGACGATACGAGGTACAGCCGGTGCATGTTGATGATGTGGCGGACCTTGCGCTGATATGCGCGCAGGCTCCGGGGTCGGGGATGGTCGATGCAATCGGACCGGAGAGATTCGCTTTCAAAGATTTCCTCCGCTTGATCGCCGAAAACATCCGTCCAAGGATCCTTTTCGTTCCGATGCCGCCTGCGGTCGCAATTGCCTTCGGCTGGGTGATCGGCAGGGCGCTGGGCGACGTCCTGCTCACCGCGGACGAGCTGCGCGGCCTGATGCAGGGATTGCTGACCTCGCGGCAAACGCCTATCGGGAAGATCGTTTTTTCGGAGTGGCTGCAGGCGAACCGGGAGAAGATAGGAAGATCGTACGCATCCGAAATCAAACGGCATTACGCGTGGAAAAAGGACGCCTAACGATAACTACGAATACATTTTTTCTTAATGATGGAAAATAATCTTTATTTTTGAAAGCATTTACAAGATTATTAAAATCCCGAAAATCCCGTAAATCCTATCAAAAGATAGCAAATGCAGGCGAACCAATTGTATAGCATTTATTCTTGACGATTCTTTTCCAACCGTTTCGCAAATCGCGTTGAAATATTCCCGATCCGTTCGCGGAACCACGGCGCGGAAGCGGCGACGGACGTAAGATAATACAGCATCGCCAGGAAGAAATTATGCGCCAGCAGGAACAGCGCGCCCGATCCCACGGTTCGAACCAGGAATGGAATTACCGTCGCACGGGAAAAACCTGCGGCTCCCTTCCCTTTTCCCAGGGCAAACTCGATCAGCGACGCAAGCAGACCGGCAATCACTGCGTACGGAAGAAAACTCACCAGTGGCCAGGCCGCGGCCCGATAGAGTGACCAGCATGCTTCGTCGCGCACGTCCCCCCATCCGCGCGGATTCGAAAAGCGGACGGATGCCCAAGCGAGGATCAATCCCAGCAGGATTGCCGCCGTTGCACCGAGCGCCCATTCCAAACCCGTTTGACCCGTCAGGCCGTAATCCCGCGAGGAGATCCATCCCATGAGCAAGCCGCCGTAGGGCAGCCCGAGGCTGTTAATCCACGGTGCCAGATCGGATATCCATGGCAATCGATTGGTCAGCGGTGAAACTACCCGCGCGGGCAGGAAGCGGACAAGCAGGGGGAGGATCCAGACCGTCAGGGCGAGGACCAAGCCGGGGAGGAAGGGCGAATTTTCCATTGTGCGTCAGGCGGGGGATTCGGCGACGGCGTCGGTCTGCAAGGGAATCCGCACTTGGACCCGCGTGCCTTTGCCGGGCGTGGAAAGGATTTGCAGGCTGCCGCCGGCCAGTTCGGCGCGCTCGCGCAGGTTCACCAGCCCCAGGCTGCTGCGTTCGGTGTAATGCTTTTCCACTTCGGCGAGGTTGAACCCGACGCCGTCGTCGGCCACTTCCAGGAAGAGGAAGTCGCCTTCGCGCTGCATCCGGATCCAAACGTGCGAGGCTTGGGCGTGTTTGCGCGCGTTGCCGACCGCCTCGTCCACCAGGTTGAAGAGCACACCTTGCCGGTTGATGTCGAGCTTGTCGGCGGAGCCGGCTTCCAGATCGATTTGGATATCCTGATTGAAGGTATCGCGGGTTTTTTCAGCAAGCTGTTTGAGCGCGCCGCCCAACCCCTGGGTTTCGAGGACGAGCGGGCGCAACGTGAATAGCATGTGCCGCATTTCCTTGGTGGCGCGCCGCGCGAGCTCCTCGATTTCGAAGAGCTCCTCGCTGGTGGTCTCCGGTTTGCGCTGCAACAGGCGCCGCGCGTAATTAACCCGCATGGCGATCGCCGCAGTGGCCTGGATCGGCCCGTCGTGCAGGTCGCTGGCGAGCTTCTTGCGCGCCTGTTCCTCCACCTCCACCAGCCGGTCGCGTTCCTCGCGCAACGCCTGGAACAATTCCGCGTTGCGCAGGGTCGAGGCGGTCTGCTTGGTCAGGCCTTCGATCAGTTCAAGAAAGTCGCCTTCGAGGAAGTGCGAGTCGGGGTGGGCGAAGAGGAGCGCGCCGCGGACTTCCTCCTCCACCACCATCGGCAGGAGAATCCCGCAGTGGCAGGCGTGCAACGCCACCATCTGGGAGAGTTCCGGATCCTGAAGCGGGGTATCGGCCCGGGTGGGCATATGCGAACGCAGAATGCGCGAGAGGGCGCCGGCTTCGCCGGGCAGTGTGGCGCGCAGATCGGCGCGTGTCAAGCGCCGCGCCGTGGCGATGAAGAATCCGCTTTGATCGCGCAGAAGGGCCGCGCTCACCAGACGGCCGGTGGCTCCCTTTTCGCCGCTGCCCTCTGCGGCAAGATCGAGCGCCGTATCCAGGATGCGCAGCGGCTCGAGGCTTCCGGTGATGGCGCTGGCCATGCGATAGACCGAGCGCACCAGCGTCTTGAGCCGGTCGAGTTCCTGGGTGAATACTTCGTCGCGCTTGCGGCGTTCGAGCGTCAGGCTGTGATCCAACCGCCCGGACAGGTTGCCGGCGCCGCCGGCGATGATCATCAGCGGTATGCTCTCGACGAGCACCAGAGCGGCCGGGGTGACGTCCACAGTTGAGATTAAAAGGAAATATTGAAGGACGGTGAGCAGGCAGCCGGTGAGCACACCCCAGATCGCGCCGAAGTAGATGGAAAAGGTGGCTGTGGGGAGCAGACCGATCCAGAAAACCGCTCCCATCGAACCGCCGGTCTGTAAATAGATCGGCAGGATGAGGATTCCGTCGAGCAGCGCGATCCCGGCCCAGGCAACGCGGGGCAGGCGCAGGTTGATGTAACTCCCGATCGCGAGCGCCAACTGCAGAAGAAAGAGGCAGATCAGCGCGAACAGCGACGGCAGCGCCAGCGTGCTTTTAAGCGGCGCGAAAATCGCCAGCGCGAGGAGCATTGCCCAGCGCAGGGTGATCGTGGTCCGTTCCAATGACGCCGAAGATTCCGGCAATCTCATGGAATAATCATATCCGGGTTGCCCCCCTTTGCCAACCCTGCTGAGTGTCACGAAAAGGTATGCTATAATGACATTGCCCCATCCGTACTGGATGGGGCATCTTGTGCGGTGCGGTTCGCCTCCTCATGCCACGTCTGAAATCACTCGAACTCCACGGATATAAAACATTCGCTTCCAAAACCCGGTTTGAATTCGCCGAGGGTATCACCGCCATCGTCGGTCCAAACGGCAGCGGTAAATCCAACATCGCCGATGCCATCCGCTGGGTACTGGGAGAACAGTCCTATAGCCTGCTGCGCGGGAAGAAGACCGAGGATATGATTTTCGCCGGCAGCGAGCAGCGGCCGCGCGCGGGGATGGCCTCGGCGCTGATCACCTTTGACAATTCCGACGGCGGATTGCCGATCGAATTTTCCGAAGTGTCGATCGGCCGCTCGGCCTACCGCGAAGGTGCCACCGAATACCTGCTCAACGACTCGCGCGTGCGGCTCAAGGACATCGACGAGCTGCTCGCCCGCTGCGGGCTTTCGGAGCGGACCTACACCATCATCGGCCAGGGACTGGTGGATTCGGCGCTCTCGCTCAAGCCGGAGGAACGCCGGCGGCTGTTCGAGGAAGCGGCGGGGATCGGCCTGTTCCGTTCGCGGCGCGAGGAATCACTGCGCAGGCTGGAAGCCACCAAGCACAACCTCGAGCGCGTGCTCGACATTCTGGCCGAACTGCAGCCACGCGTGGAAAGCCTGCGCCGCCAGGCAAAACGCGCCGGCGAATTCGAGACCGTACGCAGCGAGCTGAAGGATGTCCTGCTGCAATGGCATGGTTATCATTGGAGGATCGTGCAGGAAGATGTAGGCGCCGCCCGCACTGCGGCGGATACCGCCGAACAGGCGCTGACTGCGCTGCGCCAAACGCAGGAGCAAAGCGATGGGCGATTCATCGATGTGCGCAATGCGCTCGGCGCGCTGCGGGCGCAATTAAACTCGTGGCACCGCCAGGCTTCCGAACTGCACCGCAACCGCGAATCCCTTAGCCGCGAACTGGCAGTGAACGAGGAACGGCTGCGCGCCCTCGAACGTTCGCAGGAGGAAGCCGCCGCCGCGCTGACCGCCTCCGAGGCGGAACGGGCCGCGCTCGAGGAACGGTCGGCGGAAACCGGCCGCGAACTGGAGCGGTCGCTCACGGAGCGGGGGGAGGTTGCCCGGCAACTGCAAAGCGCTGAATCGGCGCGCGCAACACGCGAGGCCGAACGGGCCGCGCTCGAGGAACGGCGCGAGACGCTTCGGTCGGCGCTGCGCGATTTGGAATCCGAACTGGTGCGCTGCGAGGCACGCTCTTCGCAATCCGTCGAGCGCCGCATGGATCATGCGGCACGCGAAACCGCCTCGGCGGAGGTCTATGGCACAGTGCGCGCGGCCGCGGAAGCCCATGCGGCTGTTGCAGCGGATTGCGCCAAAGCGTGGGAGCAGGAGAAGGCGCGCCTGGAAAATTCGCTGGCGGATCAGGTCCGCGCGGCCGAAGCCGTTTCCGAAGCGCAAGCC
>JBEKDW010000071.1:0-9533 GCA_050014155.1 Anaerolineales bacterium | reverse complement strand
TTGGGTCATTTTTAGCACAGATGGGGGGAAGGTGTCAAGGGGGGAGGAAAGGGATGGATGATGAACCGTAAAACCGTAGAAAATATTACATCAAAGGGGCAATGATATCCCCGGTATTCGTGCTAACAGGCCCGGTAATTTTTATATTTGGAAAGAACCAATGATTAATATTGAGATAAGTGTTACCAACATTGAAAAGACAAATGAAATCGCATCTCAAATTATGGATCGTTTATTTACTGTTTACGGATATGAAAAGAATTCCCATTTTGATGATCATTATGACCTAATTAAGCATAAATGAATTGAAGCCCAACCCGCGGCTGCAGCAACTGGCCTTCGGCCACGAGAAAATATCGGAATTTGCTTCGATGACCTTTCGAGTAAAATGAGTAGAGTTGTACACAGCTGGCCAAGCGCCCTCGGCCCGACCCAGCCGGGGCGGGCTGAGCCGCAAGCCGTTAGGCAGCATTATCCTTGAGTAAGTCCATAGAAAATGCATAAAACCAACTCTACTACGGAAAAACAAGCTGAATCCAAGAATCACTCGACAGACAGAGTGCGACGGTTCTTTGCCGATCTTGGTCCCGGCTTAATTACCGGTGCCGCCGATGACGACCCTTCAGGCATCTCGACTTATTCGGTAGCCGGGGCGTCCTTCGGCTATATGCCCTTATGGACGGCGCTCTTCTCTTTCCCGCTCATGGCGGCTGTACAGTTGATGTGTGCGCGTCTTGGTTTGGTGACGGGGCGCGGGCTGGCCGGCGTCGTGCGACGCTATTACCCGCGGTGGGTGTTATGGTCTGCGTGCACGCTCTTGATCGTGGCTAACGTTTTCAATATCGGCGCCGATCTCGGAGGGATGGCGGAAGCGACCGAAATGATGACGGGAATTAAATCGTACTACTGGACCCCGCTGTATACCCTGCTGATCATTTCGCTGCTCTTTTTTTCAACATACCGCCAATTCGCTCGCATCTTCAAGTGGCTGACGATGGTTCTCTTCGCGTATATCGCGGCAGCCTTCTTTGCCCGACCGGACTGGCACGCTGTCTTAAGCGCCACCTTTTTTCCCCGTGTCCAGTGGTCGAGTGCGTTTCTTGCGACCTTTGTTGGCATACTCGGCACGACCATCTCGCCCTATCTTTTCTTCTGGCAAGCATCGCAAGAAGTGGAAGAGGAGCGGGCGCTGGGGAGAGACACAGTTAAACAACGTAAAGGTGCGACCGTCAAGGAATTAAAAGCAGCTCGAACGGATGTTTTCACGGGGATGTTTTTCTCCAACCTCGTAATGTATTTCATCATCCTGACTACGGCGGCGACCTTGAACGCCCATGGGCAAACCAACATCGAAACGGCGCGGCAAGCGGCGGAGGCGTTGCGCCCGTTAGCGGGAAGTGCGGCGTACCTCTTATTCACCATTGGTTTGATTGGGACGGGGATCCTTGCCGTTCCCGTCCTTGCCGGATCTGCTGCTTATGCAGTGTCGGAAGCAGCGGGCTGGCGCGGAACATTGGAAGACCAGCCGCCATTATCACGCAAGTTTTACGCATTGATCGCAGTGGCGATGCTGTTGGGTCTGACTTTGGATTTTGTCGGCTTCAACGCGGTGAAGATGCTCTTTTATTCGGCGGTGCTCAATGGGGTGCTGGCACCGCCTCTGATTGTATTAGTAGTGCTGCTGACGAGCAATTCCAAAATCATGGGCATTCGAGTTAGTTCGCGCCCGCTGCGTTATGTCGGATGGGCAACGGCGGTAATTATGACTGCCGCGTGCATAGGGATGTTTGTGACTATGTATACCGGTTGATAATAAACGCAATGTTGCCCAACAAGCGCTTTCAGCGGACAGGCCCCCGGTTCAAAAAGCAGAACCGGGGCAGGCCTCGTAGTTAAGTTGCCTTTTGGCATTAGAAAGCTGATTACATGAAAATTGCTTGATAGGACTGCCGATTGACAAGGCGGCGGCGAGAATTGGTTAATTTATTGTTTTTCTCGTTTCGAGTAAAATGCTCGTTAGGATACAGTTCGGCCTGCTGCTGAAGCGCAGGCCGTTAGGCCGCTTAATATTCTATACAACTTCCCGCAATGACACGAACTACTGTAGCCAACAAGGATTGACAACAATGGAAAGCGTGCTCGTTTCGTGGAGTGGTGGAAAAGATAGCGCAATCGCCCTGTATGAAATCCTCAAAAGTCAAAAATACCAAATATCCGCCTTGCTCACCACTGTGACCGAAGACTTTGACCGAATCAGTATGCATGGTGTTCGGCGGATTCTGCTTGAACGACAAGTTGCCTCGTTGGGCTTTCCGCTTGAAAAAGTGTTCATTTCAAAGAATGCGTCTACTGAAGAATACGAATCGAACATGGAACAGGTTCTTGCAAAATATAAGGATGCGGGCGTTACCTCAGTAGTATTTGGCGACATCTTTCTGGAAGACCTAAGGAAATATCGGGAAAACAAACTCGCAACACTGGATATGAAGGGCATTTTCCCTATCTGGAAAAGAAATACCCATGAACTGGCCCATTCTTTCATAGCTTTGAATTTCAAAGCGATTACCACTTGTGTTGACACCAATACACTGGGCAGGCAATTTGTGGGTAGAGTGATCGATGAGCAATTCCTATCCGAACTACCTCCAATTGTTGACGTGTGTGGCGAGAATGGCGAATATCACTCCTTTGTGTACGACGGGCCGATTTTCAAAAAGAAAATATCTTACGCACTTGGAGAAATCGTTTTACGGGAAAACCGTTTTTACTACTGTGATTTGATTCCCGATTAAAGAGTAAATGTCTTGCTTAAGAAGTGGCGGCCCAACCTGCGCCTCGATCGGACGTGCACAACCGGCGGCGAAAAACCATGCCGCCCGCCTCGAAGAGTCCCCCTGTTTGTCCCGGACGACCTTCGGGTAAAATGAATTGGATGTATGTCCAGCCAGTGCAAGGCCGAATGCGGATTCACCGATAGTCGAACGCCTCACCCGACGGGGCGAGGGGTAGAACCAAGACCAAGCCAACTGGCGCCGCATCCGCAGAAAGGATGGAGATATGATCGCCTATCGACGCACTACGCGGGAATGTTCCGTTCGTCAATTGAACCCCCGGCTGTTGCAGGCATTTCAGGATTATTTTCTGGAACATAAATTTGGGGATCTGGTTGAGGAAACTCTGCTTTGCTGTGAAACATTCTCCGAGAAGGAAAACCCGAGCAAGATCGAAGCCTTGCTTTCGGGCAATCCGGATTCGTCGGATTATCTCGGGCTTCTCCTCACGGAACAATGGCTGCTTTGGGCCCGCACCGGAGGCCGTTCCGGCGCGAAGGCATTCGGAGCCAATCTTAAGGATATAAGGACTAAACAGTACAGTTCCAGGCTAACCCATGAAACGGGGTTGCATATAGACGGGTATCTGTGCGATTTCAAGGAGCACGTGTGGGGAAATCTGGCCATGGGGCCGGAGCCGGCTGCCCAGAAGTTCTGCGAGGAAGTCCAGAAGGCCATTGAGAAGATCAATCCGCCTGCCAAGAAACGCAAGATTCCGTGGTTGAATTTTTGATCGCAGAAGACGACGTGTTATTGCTTGGATTTCGAATATCTCCGAACCTTGTAATACCGCGATGGATTGTTCGATCGGAAACTGTAATGGTACTTTAAGGATCGAGATGATTGGTGGAGAGGAACTTGGTATAAAATATCAAGAAATAGTGTGACCGGACGGCGAAAGCGACTTTTTCATTTACCGGATTTTCCGACCCCGCGATTGTTCCGGAGGCACCTATGAGCAGCGTCAGAAAAATCGCCAAGGTGCGCAAAAGCAAACCGACGCTCGAGGGAGCCGGCGTGCACCTCAAGCGAGCCTTCTCCAACGATCTCGCGCGCGAGCTCGATCCGTTCCTGCTCCTGGACGATTTCCACTCCGGGAATCCCGAGGATTACCTCCCGGGGTTCCCCTGGCATCCGCATCGCGGGATCGAAACCATCACCTATATGCTCGAGGGCACGATCGAGCACGGCGACAGTATGGGCAACAAGGGAACGATCCATCCGGGGGATATCCAATGGATGACGGCGGGCGGCGGGATCATCCAC
Source organism: Anaerolineales bacterium (assembly GCA_050014155.1). Classification (GTDB taxonomy): domain Bacteria; phylum Chloroflexota; class Anaerolineae; order Anaerolineales; family RBG-16-64-43; genus FEN-1073. Next base: position 5,436 of record JBEKDW010000071.1, on the reverse strand, counting down.
CAGGAAATGCCCAAGGGCGGGAAAGACGGACGGATGTGGGGATTCCAGCTGTGGGCCAATCTGCCCGGTGCGCACAAAATGATGAAACCCCGCTACCGGGACGTCACCCGGGATCAGATCCCGGAGGTGAAGCTGGACGGCGGTGCGAGTGTCCGCATCGTTTGCGGAACCGTGCAGGGCGTCCGCGGGCCCGTCCAGGATATCGTCACCGATCCCGAGTATTTAGATGTATCCATGCCGCCAAAGGGAAGCTTCACCCACAGGGTGCGGAAGGGTTACTCCGCCTTTGCCTATATAGTGGAAGGGAAGGGATATTTTGATCCGGAACGGGATCCCTTTGGCTATGAAATGCAGGGTGCGAACTACTTCGACACCAAACGGGAACGCACGCTGGAGCCAGAGAGCTTGGTGATCTTCGAGGATGGCGACGAAGTGGCGATTTCCACGGAGGCCGAAGGGGTGCGGTTCCTGTTGGTTTCGGGAAAACCGATCGGGGAGCCGATCGCCTGGTACGGACCGATCGTGATGAACACCCAGGCTGAGCTGAGGCAGGCGTTCGATGAGCTCGAGCGCGGGACGTTCCTGGGCCGGAGCGGCGCCGGATGAAACCCGGCAAAACGAGAGTCAACGGTAGCCCGAACCTACCCAATAAAATGACCTGTCGGCAGGTTCATATGAATTCGCAAAAGATTTTTCGAAATGGAGGCGAGAAGCGCATCCCATGAATACTCACGATCAGCAGCATCACGCTCTTTTGGAGGCCATCGCCCGCAAGGCGATACTGGCGGCCGGATTGCTCCCGGACTTTTCCCCCGAAGCCATCGCCCAACTCGGGAATATAAATGCGCCCGCGAGGATATCCGATGGAACGGTCCGCGATCTGAGCGGCCTGCTTTGGTGCTCCATAGACAACGACGACTCGCTCGATCTGGATCAGCTGACCGTCGCGCAGGCGATGCCGGACGGCAAAATAAAGGTTCTGGTCGCCGTGGCCGACGTGGATTCACTGGTGAAAAAAGGATCGGCCCTCGACGAGCACGCCAAGACAAATACCACCTCGATCTATACCGCCGCACGGATCTTCCCCATGCTTCCGGAAAAACTTTCCACCGGCCTCACCTCGTTAAATTACGACGCGGATCGGGCGGCGATGGTCGTGGAAATGATGGTGGCGGCGGACGGCTCGATGCAGGATTCCGGCATCTACCCGGCCCGCGTCCACAATCATGCCAAGCTTGCCTATAACAGCGTGGCGGCTTGGCTCGAGGCGGGCGGGGCGATGCCCGACGCGGTCGCCGCAGTGACCGAACTGGCGGACAACCTCCGTCTGCAGGACCAGGCGGCGCAACGACTAAAGAATTTCCGGCACGTCCAGGGGGCACTCAACCTCGAAACCATCGAAGCCAAACCGGTTTTTGTCGGCGACGAGCTCCGCGATCTCGAGGTGGAGAAGGAAAACCGCGCCAAGGATATCATTGCGGATTTCATGATCGCGGCAAACGGCGCGGTGGCCCGCTATCTCGCGTCGAAGAATTTTCCTTCCATCCGCCGCGTGGTCCGCGTCCCTAAGCGTTGGGACCGGATCGTCGAGCTGGCCAAAGAAAACGGGTTCACTCTTCCGGATATTCCGGATTCCAAGGCGCTGGATGAATTCCTCTTAAAGCAGAGGGCGGCCGATCCGGACCGCTTCCCCGATCTCTCGCTTACGGTGATCAAACTTCTCGGGTCCGGCGAGTACGTTGCGGAACCTCCCGGAGGTCTTGCCCCCGGGCACTTCGGCCTGGCTGTCAAGGATTATTCCCATTCCACGGCGCCCAACCGCCGCTTCCCGGACGTGATCACCCAGCGCCTGTTGAAGGCCGCCGTGCAGGGAGAAAGTTTGCCGTACGACAATGACGAATTGCAGGCGCTCGCCCAGCATTGCACGGACGCGGAGGATGCGGTCAATAAAATCGAACGCCAGGTCGGCAAATCGGCCGCCGCACTGCTCCTGGAATCGCGGATCGGAGAGCAGTTTAACGCCTTCGTCACCGGCGCTTCCGACAAAGGCACGTGGGTCAGGCTTGCGGAGCTTCCCGTCGAGGGCAGGCTCACCCAGGGATTCCAGGGCCTGGACGTGGGCAACCGAGTTCGCGTGCAGCTCACGTTGACGGACGTGCAGCGCGGATTCATCGATTTCAAAAAAGTGGGATGAGTAGACGCATGATGGTTGGCCCGGACAGCATCCCTCCCGGCATGGGGATGGCGCGACCGCCGGGATCCGCCGTCGGGTGATCTTTTGGGACAAAGGAGAAAGCAATGAAGAAAAGAGTAGGTGTGTGGATTGATCATAGAAAAGCGGTTCTTGTCACCCTGACCGAGAACGGGGAAGAGATAAAACAAATTACCTCCGGGATGGAGAAGCATGTCCGATTTGCCAGCGGATCTTCGGAGGACGGCTCAACGGAGGACATTCGGGAGAGACAATTTGCCGGTCATCTTGCCGCATATTATGAAGAAGTCTTCGCGGCTATTCGAGATGCCGAAGCCATTTTTCTGTTTGGCCCGGGGGAAGCCAAAGGCGAGCTCGAAAAACTTCTGAAAGGCAAAGGGTTGGGCAAGAGTATCGCCGGCTTGGAGACCACCGATAAGATGACGGACCCGCAGATCGCGGCGGAAGTTCGGCGGCACTTTTTCGAAAAGAAGGTGTGATTTCCTCGGGAAGAAGACTGATCCGGAACGGCTGGGGTAGAGAATATTAATCCACGAAGCCCGTTGTGGCTGCCCCGCCCCGGCTTCGCCGGGCGAGGCCGGGGGGTCGGGCCGGGGAACACGAAGGGGCACGAAGGAGTGCGGCTCGGGGATTCCTTCCATATTCCTTCGTGCCCCTTCGTGGATTATTATATTAAGTTATCGATTATGGATTTTTTATACCGTACCCCGTGATTGTGTTTGAGGTTGCATAGGAGCGCATTCATGTCCGTACCAAATCGCAGCGAAATCCACCCCGGTTGTCATGTTCAAATTATCGAAAAACAAAACCAGCAAACGGGGCTGCTGACGGATGGCATTGTCATGCGGATCTTGACGAAAAGCTCAACTCATCCTCATAGGATTAAAGTGATGCTGGAGGATGGCAAGGTGGGAAGAGTGCAAAGCCTATTGCAAAAATAGGGACAGACAGACGTTTGCTTAAAGGAGAGATTTTTTTTGGCCGGCTTCGACCAAACCCCAACAATTATTCTTCGGCTCATCCACTTGCCACCTCGAATCCTCTATGCCGTTGGATTGGGTCCCTGGATTGGAAATCTCATCCTGCTTCTGACAACCACGGGACGAAAATCCGGCAGGCAGCGCGTCACCCCGCTGCAATATGAAGAAATCGATGGAAGGATTTATCTGGCCGCCGCGCGGGGACAAAAAGCCGACTGGATTCGCAATATATTAGCCGATCCGAAAGTGGAAGTGCGGATCAAGAACCGACGTTTTTCCGGTACCGCGGAACCCGTCACGGACGTGAAGCGGATTGCCGATTTTTTGGAGGTGCGTTTGCGCCGGCACCCAAGCATGATCGGAATGATGTTCCGCGCCGAGGGTTTACATAGTGCGCCCGACCGCAAGACGCTGGAGCAATATGCGGCCAATCGTACCCTCGTGGTAATCTCGCCCGGCGATCATATCGTCCGATAAAACTACCGCCCGGCGCAGTCTTGCAGACGGCGTTTGTGCACAGGAGTAAAGGAAAGGCGTATGAATGCTTTGGTCGAAAACGAAGATCTTACCTATGCGTACGAGTTTATAAAGCGGATCTGTGTTGACATCGGGCCAGGGTCGCCCTGCAGTCCCCAGGAGCACGCCCGCGCCGCCGCGATAAAAACCGAAATGGATAAAGTGGCGGATGAGACAAAGGCGGAAAGTTTCACCTGTGCGCCCGACGCATTTATCAAATGGTTTCCATTCGCCGCCACGCTGTCCGTGGTGGCTGCGTTTTTTTATTACCTCGGCCTGCTGCCCAATTATCCGCTGGTGTTTACAACCCTTGCGCTGGGTATCGCCATCTTCATCATTCTCATCCTGGTCATGGAATTTTTCCTGTTGCGGGAATTTATCGATGGACTGTATCCGCGGAAGCCGTCCGAAAATATTGTGGGGGTCCTCAGACCCGCATCCCGCCGGAAGCCGCGCCGGATTCTGATCTTCGGCGGACACCACGATTCCGCGCTTCAATTCAACTATCTGCGGTATTTTAAAAATGGATATTTTGTCGCCGAAGGAATCCTGATTTTCGGGGTGGCCATTTTCACCGTCGGTTTGCTGCTCCGCTGGCTGGGTCTGGTTTTTTCTTTGTCCTGGGCCTGGCTGGTTGGCGTTTTTCCGTGGTATCTATGGATCTTTCTGCCCGTCTGTGTTTTCATCGGATTCACCTTTACCGAACGGGAAAAGAATGGGGGTTCCGTCCCTGGGGCGATCGACAACCTCTCCGCGGTGTCCATTCTCCTGACGATCGGGCGCATCCTGAAACGGCATCCGGAAATCCTGCCCGCCGATACGGAAATTCGGTTGGTTTCCTTCGGGTGCGAAGAAGCGGGCACGCGCGGGTCGCGGGCGTACGTCCGCGCCCATGAAGCGGAGCTGCGGGCGGCGGATGCGGTCTTCATTAATATCGAGAGCATCTACGATCCGGAAATCGAAATCTTCACCGGGGACCGCAACGGCACGATTCGAAATTCGCCCTCTATCGTCAAGGGGTTGGCGCAGGCTGCACAAGCCGTCCAAGCCCCCCACCGGATCTCGCATTTTCCGTTCGCGGGCGGGGGGACCGACGCTCTGCCCTTCCGTGAGAAAGGCATCCGGGCGGCCTGCCTGTTCAGCATGAAAATCCCCTCCCAGATGGTGCAGTTTTACCATCAGCCGTCGGATACCTATGATAAAGTCAACCTATCGGCGCTGCGCAATGCGACTCAAATAGCGTTGGAGTTCATCCGCACTTTTTGATGCATGAATGGGTAGAGACTTATCTTAAGGATCTCATAGGTCCGATTTTGTGTGATGGTGCGGCGGTTATGATTGTTCCGAGTTTGTTGTAAAATGAGCCGATGAGGGAGAACACTTTTTATTTGTTTTATCAAATATGAACGATATCGGATTCCTCGGGAAACTAATCATCCTTGCCGGTGGCGTGCTCGTTTTGCTAGGTGCGCTGGTTTGGCTGCTTTCCGGGACCGGCCTTATCGGCCGCCTCCCAGGCGACATCCGCATCGAACGGCCCGGTTTTACCTGCATCTTCCCGCTGGCCAGCATGATCCTTCTCAGCATCTTCCTGACGATCGTTTTAAATGTAATCCTGCGAATGATGAAAAAGTAAATATCCCGCGGCCGTCGCCGGTTCGGGTGTCCTGCCGGGATCTCCCTAGCCTTCGGGGGGCGAAAGACGGTGAATCGTCACCAGGCTCAGAC
>JBEKDW010000070.1:0-9562 GCA_050014155.1 Anaerolineales bacterium | reverse complement strand
AACTCGACCTGGGGCCAGAGCAGAACGCAGGTGATCAGCATCATCGCGTTCGCCCCGCCAATGTAGTGCAGCTCCCAAGCGATCCAAAACACTACGACGCAGGCGATTCCCGATTGAGTGGGTATGTCGGCAAAGAAAAAGATCATGATAATCGCCAAGATCCCAGCCGCTAGGGCCATCATCTCAATTCCCTTGTGGCGTAGATGCTTGCGTTCCGAGATGATAATTGTCACAGACGCGGCAGCCGCGATCAGTGCTGACGGTCCGTTGAGAACGCGGTACGTGCCCGCCAGGAGCATCGGGATCCACGTCCAATAGGGGCTCGGGACCTGCCGCGTGCGTATGTCGAATACTGCCACGGCGATAAGCCAGCCAAGCGCGACTAAGGAAATTACCCATTGGAGATAAATCACGCAAGACTATCCTTATCCATTTGGCTAGGCAGGATATATAGCCAAAGTTCCTTTACTCTAAAGTCATCGCCCGTTAAGCGCTTCCATACCTGCGTAGCCTCCAATTCAAAAGCGCTTCCACAGTTGAGCATCGAAAGCTGATAGGTCTCCACTCGTCGCGATAGTGGGACTAGCGGGTGCAGATTGCTCCTCAAACGGTTGAGATATGAGAAGGGCCACGGCCAGCGGAAGGAGGTGTGAATATGGCGGATAGTGTCCGGCGCAAAGACCGAAAGAAGGAAGCGCCGGCCTTCGGAATTTTCGGCCAAAAGAACCTTCGGTTCACCATAAGCAACTGCAACCGGGAAGCGATCGATTCCCGGATCCTCTCCCATCGCCCTCGTGGCGCAGGTATTTAGCCACTGGATCGCGTCGGGCACATTAATCTTAAGCCCGGTTTTTATCGGCCTCAACACTAGATCATCCTCCGCCAAAGATTCGAACTGACGGTGTCTCGGTTTTATCGGCCAAGTTATTCCGAGTCAAATCCATAATAGTATTTTACGCCGAATTAAAAAGGCTGCTCTACCGACGTGGGAGGCTTTTTTTAAAAAACAGACTCTTCTTAGTGGGCGGAAAGAGGAAAACAAGTCTGGTGACATTAAACCCGGAAACACGGTCTAGGGGTGAGTCTCCTTCACGATCCCGGACGATGCTTGGTTGGAAAATATTAAATGGATCCCCGATATATTCGGAGACTCGATTTGGGCCGGGTTATCAAAATAAACGCCCGGAATTGTGGAAAAACGGCTCAAAAATCATGGCGTGGCCTAAATCGCGCCGTTTCCTTTCCCGTCCCGTTGCTGCTTGACCGCCCGGAAAGGTGGCTGGTATAATCCGGCCCGCACTGAAAGCCGGTTTTTAAAGGAAAACTCATGCCAAAAAGAACGTATCAGCCGAAGATTCGCCGCCGCGCGCGCGTACACGGGTTCCGCCAGCGCATGGCAACCCGCGGCGGCCGCAAGGTGCTGGCCGCACGGCGCGCCAAGGGGCGCGCCCGCCTCGCGGTCCAGCCGACCCACGTTAAGAAGTCCAATTGGAACGGCAGGAAAGGTCAGAAAAGCAAGTGACCTCCTTCCCGCGCCCCGCAAAACCCCGGGGGGCCACGCATGCAGCCACGGTTCCGCCTTCATCGCACGAGCGACATCCAGCGGGTGCGGCGCACAGGCAAGTCGTATGCCCACCCGCTGCTCGTTCTCGTCGCCTCCAAGGGCGAGCCGCCCGAACGCCGGGTAGCCTTCTCGGCCGGCAAGCGGGTCGGCGGAGCGGTGGAGCGCAACCGCGCCAAACGGAGGTTGCGCGAGGCGGTCCGGCCGCTCCTCGGCTCGCTCGCCAAGGGCTGGGATCTGCTTCTGATTGCCCGCTCGGGCGCGGTGACGGCCGATTATGCGGACCTGGCCGGCGCGGTCCGAACGCTTTTTCAAAAAGCCGGCGTCCTTGACGACGATGACGAACATCCTGCCCGCGCCGGAGGCTGATCCTCCGCTGCGGTCGCTTCCTTTAAATCCGGGCACGCTGCCGCGCTGGCCGCTGCTGGCGGCCATCCGGGCTTACCAGCTTACCCTGTCGCGGCTCCTCGCGCCGGATACCTGCCGGTTTTATCCGACCTGCTCACATTACGCCTACCAGGCCGTATATAAATACGGGCTGTGGAAAGGCGGGCGGATGGCCGCGTGGCGCCTGCTGCGCTGCCAGCCGTTCGCGGCGGGCGGATACGATCCGGTTCCCTGAAGAGACGCCGGCCGGAAGGCCGCATGGAGCGGTTCAAACGATGTTGGAATTATTTTCGAATAAAAAAAATCGGTTTCACATGAATTCGCGCCCGGCGGCCATCGCCGTGCTCGGACTGGTCTCGGTGATGCTTGCGGCCTGTTCCGCCAGCGCCTCCAACCAATCCTGGTCCGGCTTCGCGCTGAAGGGTGATATGGGCTACCTCGCGCACAACGGCCTTGTGAGCGCGGTCAACCTCGCCACCGGCCAGAAGGCCTGGCAGTATCCCGATAAGGCGGATACCAAGGTGCTCTTCTACGCCGATCCGCTTGTGGATTCCAAAGGCGACCTGGTCGTCGCCGCCTACAACGGATCGGTGTTCAAACTGGATCCGGCGAGCGGCGCGTTGAAGTGGAAGCACGACGGCGACGGAGCGAAGATCATCGCATCGCTCGTGGAAGCGCCGAACGGGGATTATTACGCCTCCAGCGACAGCGGCGATCTGCTGATTTTCGATTCCGGGACCGGCGCGCTGAAAACCAAGATCCACCTCGGCAAAGCCATCGCCTGGGGCGCGATGGCCGTCGACGCGGAGCGCGTCTACGTGGCCACGATCGAACATAAAGTGTATGCGGTCAACTTCCAAAGCGGGAAGGCGGATTGGTCGCTGGACGTGGGCGGATCGATTGCCGGCGGAATAACCCTCGCCGACGGGAAGCTGTACATGGGGACGTTTACCGGAAAGGTGATCGCGCTGGACGCGCAGAGCGGACAAACGCTGTGGGACGTGAAGGCCGACGGCTGGGTCTGGCAGGCGCCGGTGGCGGCGGGGGATTCGATCTTTGCCACCGACCTGAGCGGCGCGCTGCGGGCGCTGGCGCCTTCCGACGGCGCGCCCCAATGGAATCAAAAGCTGGGCGCTCCCGTCCAGGCGGCGCCGGCCGTCGACGGCGGGCTCGTGTTCATCGGCACAACGGGCGGAACCGTGCGCGCCTACTCCGCCGCCGACGGAACGCAAAAATGGGAACAGAAGCTCGAGGGCGGTGTGTTCGGAGTCCTGCGGGTGTTCGGCGGCAAACTCTATATCACCGTCAACGGCAGCAAGTACCAATTGGCCGCGCTCGCGCCCGACACCGGATCGATCACCTGGACGTACGTCGAACCTGCGTAAATTCGCCGCGGCTGCGCGGCGAATATCGCGCGGCGGGGCTTACAGGATAAAAACGTTATGTGGGATACTTTCATAATCAACCCGTTGATCAACGCGCTGCTGTTCCTCTACCGGCTTCTGGGTGGGAACTTCGGCTTGGCCATCATCGTCTTCACGATCATCATCCGCCTGATCACCTACCCGCTCACGGCCTCCTCGACGAACAGCATGAAGAAGATGCAGGAAGTGCAGGGGTCGAAGGAGTGGAAGGATCTGGGGAAGAAGTACGCCAAGGACAAGGAAAAGATGCAGGCCGAGCAGATGAAGCTGCTCCAGGCGTCGGGCGCCAACCCGCTGGGCGGCTGCCTGCCGATGCTGATCCAGCTGCCGATCATGATCGGCCTGTACCAGTCCATCCTCAACGTCATCCCCTCCACGCCGCTGCAACTCTTCAGCTTTTCGCAACGCATCTACGCCTTCTTTCCGGTGTCGCTCATCCCGCTCTCCAAAACCTTCCTGTGGATGAACCTGGCCCAGCCCGAGCACCTTACCATTCCGGGATTGCCGTTTCCGATCCCGGTCCTGGCGATCCTGGTGCTGATCACCAGCTGGGTGTCGCAGCGGATCATCCCGATGATGACCACCGACGCGCAGAGCGGGCAGACCAACCTGATCATGAACGTCTTCATGGTGCTGCTGTTCACCAATATCTCGCTCAGCCTGGCCTCGGGGCTTTCGCTGTATTTCGTCACGACGAACCTTCTGACCGTTGTCCAATACATGATGATGGGAAGAGTGGCCTGGCGCCAGGTGTACAGCATCTCGCCGAGCGCCGGTTCCGCGAAATAGATCCTATTCCTCCTTCCCAAGAGGAGCACGCATGACGACAAACCAAAACAGCGTGGAAATTACGGCCCCCTCCGTGGCGGAGGCGGTGGAACGCGGTCTCTCCCGGCTGGGACTCTCGCGGGAAGAGGTGGAGATCGTGGTGCTGGAGGAAGGCCGCCCGGCCGATTTCCCCGGCGGGGGAATCCCCGCCCGGGTGCGCCTGACCGCGCCAGAGGGCGGCGCCGAGTTGGACCCCGACCTGGAGACGGCGCGCGAAGTGGTGGAGGAACTCCTGCAGCGGATGCGCATGCGCGCCAGCGTCAGCGCGCAGTGGACAGAGCCGGAAGGCGCAAACGAAGAGCGCCACGCGCTGGTGGAAATTCACGGCCAGGACCTCGGGATCATGGTCAGCCGGCGCGGCGAAGGCCTGAGCGCGATGCAATATCTGGCGCGGATGATCACGGCCCGCAAGCTCGGCCGCCCGCTGCCGGTGATCGTGGACGTGGAAGGCTACCGCCAGCGGCGGGAGCAGCAATTGCGGCGCATGGCGCGCCGCGCCGCCGAGCAGGCAGTGGAACGCGCCCGTACCGTGGAGCTCGAACCGATGCCGGCCAACGAGCGGCGCATCATCCACATCGAGCTGCGCGAGCACCCCGGGGTGATCACCGAGAGCGTCGGTGTGGGCCGGGCGCGCAAGGTGACGGTTATCCCCAAGGCCTCGGAAGAGGCGGAAAAGCCGGAATCCGGTTGACGGCGGCGGGCCGCCCATGGTACACTGCCGGGCCGAAGTAAGCTGCCTGATCGGCACAAGGCGGCGGCCGTTTTGAAAGAGGAGGAATACCCATCAGCGCATCGGAATATCGAACCAATGAGCAAATCCATTCCAAGGAAGTCCGCCTGATCGGGGCGGATGGGGCGAACGTTGGCGTGGTCACTCTGCAGGAGGCGTTGCGCCTGGCGCGCGAAGCCAACCTGGACCTAGTGGAAGTTTCGCCGGGGACCGAGCCGCCGGTATGCCGGGTGCTGAACCTGGGGAAGTTCCTCTACGAAAAAGAAAAGAAAGATCGGCTGGCGCGCAAGGCGCAGACCAAAATCGAAGTCAAGGAAATCCGCCTGCGGCCGAAGACCACCGATCATCACCGTTCCTTCAAAGTCCGCGACGCGCGCAAGTGGATCCTGGACGGGATGAAAGTGAAAGTGCGCATCCGCTTCCGCGGCCGCGAGATCACCTACCCGGAGATCGCGCGCGAAGATCTGGCGCAGATCGCCAAGGAACTGGAAGACATTGCGATCATTGAGCAGCAGCCGGACATGGAAGGGCGCACGATGCTGATGGTGTTGGGTCCGGCGCGGAAGAAATAGCGGGCAGAAGTTTTTCGGCAGTAGCCACCGCCGCGCCGGGACAAGCCCCGGCGCGACTTCGCAGGATAAGAAACACAGGAGTGGGCAACGATGCCTCGAAAAGTTAAAAAGGGCAAGACCAAACTCAAGACGCACAAGGCCACGGCCAAGCGTTTTCGCTTAACGGGCAGCGGCAAAGTGATGCGCACCAAGGGCGGCAAAAGCCACCTGCGGCGGCGCAAATCCCCGCGCACCACGGCCCTCTTCACTGAAATGATCGAAGTGAAAGGGAATAACACCCGCAAGCGCGTAAAGCGCCTGGCGCCGTACATGAAACAGTACAAGGCCAACCCGCCCCGCTAAGCGGGCCGTCGGGCGGTTCGGACAACCGTCCAGTGTTGCCGTTGTTGCGCGCTGGCAACGGGATGGCCGCGATCGGATAAAAGATAGCGGCGATCCGGCGCGCAGGGATCGGCAGGAGCGAACGCAATGACCAGAACCAAGGGTGGATTTAAGTCCCACCTCCGCCACAAGAAAATCATCCACATGGGCAAGGGCCAGTTTGGCTCGCGGCACCGACTCTTCAAGCGCGCTAACGAAGCCATGCTTAAAAGCCTGTGGTACGCGTACCGCGACCGGCGCACCCGCAAACGTGACCTGCGCAAACTTTGGATCGTGCGCATCAATGCGGCCGCGCGGCTCAACGGCACCACCTACAGCCGGCTGATCGCCGGGCTGCGGGTAAGCGGGATCCTGCTCAACCGCAAGATGCTGGCGGACCTGGCGGTGCGCGATCCGCAAACGTTCGGCCAGGTGGTCCTGGCGGCGAAAAAATAAATTAGCCTGGTAAGAAAACGGCGGCCCGGTGAAAACCGGGCCGTTTTATATTTATCAGCCCGTCATGCCCGAGTGCTCCAATCGGGCATCCACGAATCAGAGAATGATTCGCGTGACACATAGAATGGATCCCCGCCAAGTACACGCGGGGATGACGATCACTAAAACCAGGCGGGAATAATGATCTGTTCGTCATGCCCGAGTGTTTTTATCGGGCATCCATGCCAGGAACACGCGGGGTTGACGATCACTAAAACCATGCGGGAATAATGATCTGTTCGTCATGCCCGAGTGTTTTTATCGGGCATCCCCGCCAGGAACACGCGGGGATGACGAACAGAACCCAAGGTCCATCATCCGTTGTCTATAGTCGAAAGAATTTATCTATTGGACCATGCTATACTCGAACCGGAGCACGGGACGGTGAATCGAATCATCGCTCGCCATGATCTGGATGTACAACGATGCTGCCTGCTCGTCCAGGGCGATATCACCCAGGAGCAGGTGGATGCCATCGTCAACGCAGCCAACAGCCGTCTGCAACACGGCGGCGGCGTGGCAGGCGCGATCGTGCGCAAGGGCGGGGCGGAGATCCAGGCCGAGAGCGATGCTTGGGTGCGGGTGCACGGCGAGGTCCCCCATAACCGGCCGGTGGTAACCGGCGCAGGCCGCCTGAACTGCAAGGCGGTCATCCACGCGGTCGGGCCGGTGTGGGGCGAGGGGAACGAGGACGCCAAGCTGCGCTCCGCAATCCTCGGTGCGCTCAATGCCGCCGGCGAGCTTGGTTTTGTTTCCGTCGCTTTGCCTGCGATCAGCACCGGGATCTTCGGCTTCCCCCGCGAGCGCGGGGCGCGCGTGATATTTCAGGCCGTCGGGGATTACGCCCTGGCAAATCCCGGCTCCTCCCTGCGGGAAATCCGCGTGACGATACTCGACGACCCAACCCTGGATATTTTCCGGAAGGAATTCGAAAAGCGGTGGAAATAATCACCAGCAAGACCAACGAAAAGATTCGGTTGATCCGGTCGCTCCAGGAGCAGCGCAAGGCGCGCGAGCGGGAGCGGCTTTACGTCGTGGAAGGCGCGCGTCTGGTGGAGGAGGCGGCCGCAGAGGGGGCACGGGCGCGCCTCATCCTGCACGACGGGCGATTGGGAGCGCGCGAACACTCGGCGGTCAACCGCTTGGCATCGGCGGGAGGCGAGGTGTTGGAAACCAGCGCCGATGTGTTGCGATCCTGCAGCGATACCGCCACACCCGCGGGTCTGCTGGCCGTCTTGGAATGGCCGGAGTTGGCGCTTCCCCAGCTGCTGGAGTGGGTTGTGATCGCGGATGGAATATCCAATCCCGGCAATCTCGGGAGCTTGATGCGCGCCGCGGAGGCGTTCGGCGTCCAAGCGCTGATCCTGGCTCCGGGGTCCGTGGACGCGTTCAATCCCAAGGTCGTACGCGGCGGGATGGGTGCGCACCTTCGGTTGCCCATCCGGATGCTGGATTGGAAGCAAATCCGCACGCTGCTCGACGGGTTCCACATTTGGCTGGCGGAGGCGCGCGAAGGGAAACCGGTTGACGCGATGGATTGGAGCGGACGCTCGGCGCTCATCCTCGGCGGGGAGGCCTCGGGGCCGGGCGATCCGGCTCGCTCGCTGGCCACCGGTTCAGTCCACATCCCGATGCGTGGAAAAATCGAATCCCTCAACGCCGCCGTCGCCGGCGGAATATTGTTATATGAGATTGCGCGAATCAGAGGGTGGGGGAATAAACCATCTTCTTAATTATTATGTCCCGATTATTCCAAACTGAGTATTTCATCCCGAGAGCTGCTAAGCAGCTCGAGGAATCGGGAGTTCTTGGATGGGCCGGTTCATTCAAATTCATGCGATACCGATTCCTCGTCGCCCCAAAAGATGTGGCTCCTCGGAATGACACATGCAGTATGTCATCCTAAGGGCTACTCCATGGAGCCGGGTACACCGTTCTGAGTATGTCATCCCGAGGAGCCTTCAGGCTCCGAGGGATCGGTGACGCTTGAAAAAAGATCCTTCTTCTACTTCCTCTTCTTTTTAACTTTAACTTTCGCAACCGGTTTGCGCGCAACCTTCTTCGCGACCGGCCTCCGGACTGCGGGCGCGGCTTTTTTCGCCTCCGGTTTCCGGTCCATCCACTCGATCACCGCGTCGCCGAATTCGGAGCATTTCACTTCCCTGGCTCTGCTCATCAGGCGGGCGAAATCGTAGGTGACGGTTTTGGCGGCGATCGCGCCTTCCATCCCGCGCACAATCCGGTCGGCCGCCTCGCGCCAGCCCAGATAACGCAGCATCATCTCGCCCGAGAGAATCAACGAACCGGGGTTGACCTTGTCCTGGTCGGCGTACTTTGGCGCGGTGCCGTGGGTGGCTTCGAATACCGCGTGCCCGGTGACGTAGTTAATGTTTCCGCCGGGGGCGATGCCGATCCCGCCTACCTGCGCCGCCAGCGCGTCGGATAGGAAATCCCCGTTCAGATTGGGGCAGGCGATCACGTCGAATTCGTCGGCGCGGGTGATGGTCTGCTGGAAGGTGATGTCGGCGATGGCGTCCTTGATCGGCAGCCGTCCTGCCTCCAGGGCCGACTTCTGTTCGGCGTTGGCCGCCGCCTCGCCGCGCGCGGACTTGGTGCGTTCCCACTGCGACCACGTATAGACCCGCTCGCCGAATTCGCGCTCGGCCACGGCGTAGCCCCAGTTGCGGAAGGCCCCCTCGGTGAATTTCATGATGTTGCCTTTGTGCATGAGGGTCACGGAGTGCCGCCGGTTGTCGAGCGCGTACTGGATCGCGGCTCGCACCAGCCGCTCCGTGCCTTCGCGCGAAACGGGTTTGATGCCCACACCGCACGATCCCGGAAAGCGGATCTTTTCGTATTCCTTCGGAAATTGTTCGCGGAGGATGTCGAGGAAGCGCCGCGCTTCGGGCGTGCCTTCCTCGAATTCGATCCCGGTGTAGATGTCTTCCGTATTCTCGCGGAAGATCACCATATTCACCTTTTCCGGATGCAGAACCGGCGAGGGCACGCCGGGAACGTACCGCACCGGGCGCAGGCAGACGTACAGATCGAGCCGCTTGCGCAGCGCCACATTGAGTGATCGGATTCCGCCGCCGATTGGGGTGGTCAGCGGTCCCTTGATGCCCACCAGGAAATCGCGGAAGGCGCTGACGGTGCTCTCCGGCAGCCAGGTGCCGAATTGCTGGAATGCTTTTTCGCCCGCGAA
>JBEKDW010000069.1:0-9625 GCA_050014155.1 Anaerolineales bacterium | reverse complement strand
CTGCACGACGATCCGGATCGTCCCATCCGGGGCGCGGAAGAGACGGTGGACGATCGCCGCGGTGCCGAGGGAGAAGAGGTCCGCCGGCCCGGGTGTGGCCAGTTCCGGATCCTTGGCGGTCACCAGGCCGATTATTTTCTCGCCGGTCGTAGCATCGTCAACCAACCGGATCGAGCGCGGCTGGCCCACCGTCAACGGCACGACCGTCTGCGGGTACACCACCACGCCGCGCAGCGGGAGGATGGGTAGCGAATCCGGAATGTGGAACTCACCCTCCTCCGATTCCGGTTTTCCGGAGGGAAGCAGCACGGGATTTTCCTGAACCTGCGTGGTGATCGAAGGCATAGCGATCTCGATCGGTTCCTGCGTCCGATCCGTGCCCTGCGATGAGGCGAGCAGTTCCATTAATTCTTCTGCGGAGTTCAACCACCGGGATGCCGGCATGGGAACGTTTACCCCTCGGCCTGAGGATTAACCTTCAGGCAACGCCTTCCTGAGTATTTTGCGATTTGTGAAGCTCGATGGCCAGAAATCCATCATCGTAATGGGCGCGGATAAAATCCGAATCCACCTTGGCGGGGAGGTCCACTTCCGACAGGAATTCCCCGGTATGGATTTCCATCTGGTGATAGACCCTTCGCTCCAAATGGTCCTTGCGCGTGCCGGAAATTCTCAGTACATTCCCGTCCAACACAACGGCAAAATCCGAATTTTCCATCCCGGCCACTTCCACCTGCACCCGGATGGACCCGTCGGTTTCGAAGACGTCCGTCGGCGGGCGCCAGACGTGGGTATTGTGAATCCAAATGTAACGGCTGGTGATGAATGCATGCCGGTGATGCGGAATGGTGCCCCGGCTGTCGGATTCGCAATGATATTCCTGGAGGTCGACGGAGGAAGGACCCATAAAAACCGCCTTTCTTGTCGCAAAGGCTATTGTATCACGCGGTGAATCCGCACCCCCCATGGACGGACACCTCATGCTCCGACTTCTTTCTCACCATTCGACCCGCATCCGATCGACGGCGATCTCGACCTCTCCGGAAAACACCGCCCGCGCCTGCTTCAACAGGGCCTTGCGATCGACATACGGATCGGTATGAATAAGCAGAAGCTTCCCCACCTTCGCATCGCGGGCGATGGATGCCGCCTGGGCGGCGCTGCTGTGGCCCGCGCCCTTTCCCGTCGCCTCGTGAATCAACAGTCCGGCGCCCCCGGCAAGCTCTACCAGATTGGCCGACGGTTCGGTATCCGAGGAATATACGAAGCTCTTGCCATCTTCGAGGATATCCACGCGCACGCCCATCGCCGGCACCACGTGGCGGACAGGGCTGGAGTGCACCCGGAACTCGTCATTGGATAGTACCCTGGTCCGTCGCCGATATTCCACTGGGCGGTAAACGATGGGGAATTGCGCGGGCAGCCTCCGCCACCGGTACATTTCCATCATCTTCCGGATTCGCGAGATCACACTCTTCCCGGCGTGGATGCGGACGGGTTTGCTCCGTTTCCTCAGGCACAATTCCATGAGGAATAGCGGCAATCCCGCGACATGATCCGGATGAAAATGGGTGATGAAAATATCGTCTATCGCGTCCCGGCCGATCCCGAGGTCTTCCAGCCGGCCGCGCGGAGAAACCCCGCAATCGATCAACAGCCCGTGCTTGCATCCCAGGCAGACCAGTTGCGTCGGCCGGCTTTTTTCCGTCGACATCAGACACGACGATCCCAGAACCAGCAGTTTCACCATCCCATCACCCAGGAAGCGACGATCGGGGTTACCCACGTTTCCAGAAAGGCCGACAGCAACAGCATCGGCACCACCACGCCGACCAGGACGGTCATCCAATCGGCAAGCGCCTGCAGCCACAGTTGGCCCAAGGAGCGGCCCTCCGGCTTGGCCAGCAGGCAGTTGCCGCAACGCAGGATCGCGGCGCCCGCCAATATCATCGCCGGGATCTCGACGATCCCGTGCGGAAGCACCAGCCCAAGGAGAAACAATCCCGGTGCGAAACCGCCGCGGGCCAGGATCACCGTGGCATAGGCGATGATCCCGATCGGAAGCATCATGACCACCAGCCCCATGATCCCGAGGGAGATTGCCCCCAGCAAGGACGCCAGGAAGATTGCCTGCGCGTTATGGTAGAAAATCTGCAGGGTCCCACCCGGGGTGAAGAAACCGAGCGCCCCGAGCGAATCAAAGAAGTTCTGGCGATAGTTCTGCAGCTTCAATAAATCGGCCGGGAAGGGAAAGCGGTTTGCGAGGAAGACGCCGGCGATCGCGCCGAAGCCGAGTGCGACCGCAGTCCAGGGAACCGCCGGAAGGGTGCGCCGCAGCGCGGGGCCGACAGCTTTGCGGTACCACTCCGCGGGAGTGCGGGCGCCTCCGGTGAGCGAACGCCAGAAGAAAGAACCCATCCGGTCGAAGCGGATTTCCTCCACCTCGCGCGAAAGCAGTTCGTCGCGCCGGAATTGGCGCAGCCCAATGCGCAGGAAAATCACCGTCAGGATGAGCACTCCGGCGATGATCCACCATAATTCGCGGTACATGCGGTAGAACATGACGATGCTTTCGCCCTGCAAGAGCAGCGCGGCCGGAACGATGACAAACGACGCGAGCAGGTTGGCGGCGCGCACCGAATTGGTCTGGGCCGAGATCACCACCGCCGCCGACACCATGCACGCCGCATGGGCGACGGTCAGCACGAGGATCTCAATCAATAGAGGCAGCGGAGGAAACCATCCCGCCAGGAAATACATCCCGGCTAGGTAGGCTGCAATTCCAAGGCCTGCGGCGCAAAGCGGCGTGAGGACTGAAGCCAGCACTTTGCCGAGGAATAATTCGGTGTCGGTCAGCGGTGTGGCCAGTAGCGGTTCCAGGCTGTAGCGTTCCTTCTCCCCCACGAAGCTTTCGAGCGCGATGACCAGCGAGACCGAGGTGGGGAAGAACCCAACGATCATTAACAGGAAGGGGAAAATCGCCTGGGCGATGACGTTCCCGCCGTATTGATTGACGTAGTTGATCACCAGGCGCGCGGCGTAGTTCATCAGCACCGGGAAGAACAGGGTCAGGATGACCAGCGGTAGCACAACCCGCCAATCGCGGAATTGATCCCGCACTTCGCGGCGGACCAGGGCGCCGAGGCGCGAGACACGGAACCGGAAGGAGAAAGCCGGAACGGCCGCGTTCATCGCACCGCTCCTTCCAGAGCCGCTGATTCTTCCTCGGCCACCGCCTGGAGATAGATCGTCTCGAGCGAGGGCGTTACTTCCCGCAGCTCAACCACCTTCATCCCGCGCCGGATCGCCCGGCGCAGGATTTCCGGATTGGCCGTTAGGGGATCGGCCGCGCGGAAACGGATGCAGTCGGGCCGGCGGTCGATCACTTCGACCAGTTTCCCCATCGTCGAAGACAGATCGTCCGCCGCCTCGGCCAGTTTCAATTCGAACACGGCCGGTCCCAACATCCGGGCGCGAAGCTCGGCGGCCGTCCCCTCGGCGATCAGCCGCCCGCGACGGATGATGGCGATCCGGTCGGCGAGTTCCTCGGCTTCCGAGAGGTTGTGGGTGCACACCAAGATGGTGGCGCCGTTGTCCCGGAGAGACCGCAGCATGTTGCGCACCGTGCGCGCGGATTCCGGATCCAACGCGGAGGTGGGTTCGTCCAGGAGCAGAACGCTCGGGGAATGCAGGAGCGCCCGGACCAGGGCAAGCCGCTGGCGCATGCCCTTGGAAAATTCCGCGAGCCATGCGTCCGAATCCACTTCGAGATCCAAAGCTCGAAGCAACTGATTCGCCCGTTTCCGGCGTTCGGCTGTCGGAAGGCCGTACAGCGCGCCGTAGAAATCCAGATATTCGCCGCAGCGCATGCGGTTGTACAGCCCGGTCTGTTCGGTCAGCACACCCACAACCGAACGCACGTATTCGGTCTGGGTGAGAATATCGAACCCGGCTATTTTGGCGCTTCCCGCATCCGGCCGGAGAATCCCCGCCAGCATGCGGGTGGTGGTGGTCTTCCCGGCGCCGTTCGGCCCCAGCAGAGCGAGGATTTCCCCCCGCCCGACCCGCAGCGTCAACCGGTCGACCGCGGTCACACGCTCATAGCGTTTGGTCAATCCCTGAGCCTCAATCATGGATTCCTTTCCCGGCTATTTACTAAAATAAAAAAGGGAGAGACGAGCGGTCCGTCTCTCCCTTTGGCGCGGACTCTAGGAAACCGCCTTTGCCGGACGGCGGCTCTTTACCCAATCCCCGATGCCATGGCGCCAGAGCAAACCGCCGGCGGCGGCGAGCGCCACCACGGCAGCCAGCACCTGGTTGATATCCATTCCGTATACCAGCGATTGATCGATCCGCAGGAATTCCAGCCCGAAGCGGATGATCCCGTAGTCCATGAAAAACACCAGGATCAAATCGCCAGCCTTCAAATGATCGCGGTATTTTTCACCCAGCCAGAGAAGAATTCCAAAATTGATGATGTTGAGCAGGGATTCATACAGGAACAGGGGATGATACCTGGTCACGGTGGCGTATTGCGGGAGCCGCGCTTCGGGCGGGATGTAGATCGCCCAGGGGAGGTTGGAAGGCAGACCATACAACTCGTGGTTGACGAAATTCCCGAGTCTTCCGAAGGCAAGGCCCAGCGCGATGCCCGGCACGGCGATGTCGCCCCACACACCGAAGGAAAGCTTCTTGCGGCGGACGTAGAGCCACATGGTTAGCGCGCCGCCGATCAGCGCGCCGGGAAGACCAAGCCCGCCCTTGGTCAGATTGATGGCATCGAAGGGATGCGTCAAATACCAAAACGTTGTGATGGGCGGGTTCATCTCCTGCATGCTTTGCGGCGGGGTCAGGATGTGCCAGATGCGTGCGCCCACGACCGCGCCGATGACCACCCACAGGAAAACGTCCCAGACGATTTCCGTGTCCAGATGGCGCCGGCGGGCCAGGGTCTCGGCCGTGAACGCCGCGATGAGCGCGGCGGCCATGAGGATGAGACCGTAGTAGCGGATGTAGAAAATGCCGATGTGGATTCCCAGCGAGTCAAAACTCATAGTCTTCTTCTCCCAATGAGATTTTTTCCTTACTTTCCGATCCGGCTCTGGCGATACACGTGCGCGAAGCGTTGCAGCGCGGTGAAGTTACCCAGAAGCGCCACCAATCCCAATCCGACGAGCGGCAAATTGAGGATCAGGGCCGGGCACAGCACCAGATACCGTTCCATCCGTGTGAGCAATCCAACCTTGCAATCGAATCCCAGCGCCTCGGCCCGCGCCTTCTCATACGAGACCATGATCGATCCGATCGCGGCGGCCAGCGCCAGCGCGACACCCAGGATGTTGCTTCCCAGGGCAAAATGGATCGCCAAGCCGCTGAAGAGGCACAACTCCGAAACGCGGTCCAGGGAGGAATCCAGAAATGCGCCGAACCGCGTGGCCTCCCCCCGCAAGCGCGCCATGGTTCCATCGAGCGCATCGGCCGCCCCGCTGACAAGCACGACTACGCCGCCAAGGGAAATGGCGCCCAGCCCGAGCAGAACCGCGCCCAGGAGCGATCCCGCCAATCCCAGCAGCGTCATTGCATTGGGCGAGAGTCCCAGCCGGAGGCAAAAGCCTCCGATCCCATCGAGTGAGCCCTTGAATCGCGTGCGCATCCTATCGGTGAAGGTGACCGACTGCGGCACGGACGAACCCACGCTTTGCATGCCCATCCTTCCTAAAAAGCGTCCCTTTCCGACGTGATGCTACCGGCGGGAACGCGTTCTGTCAACCCCGCTTTCACCATTTCAGAAAAAACTCGGCTGGCCCATCGTCAAACAAAAACTTGAGGATTTCCCGGTTTCTACTTCACGGGTAATTCATTAATCCATCTCCCGCATCGCCGCAGAGTCTACATCAGGCGGTGAAAGCGTGGGTAATCCGTTCAGCCCTATTCGTCTTCCTCGTCGTCCCCGCCCCGCCGCAGCACTTCGCGGGTCTTGCCCCCCACCTGCTGCCGTCCGATGAACCCTCGTTTTTGCAATTCGTCCATCAGCCGAGCCGCCTTTGGATAACCCAGGCGCATTTTACGCTGCAAGAGGGAAGCACTGGCTCTTCCATACTGCTGCACGATGCGCGCAGCCTCTTCGAGCTCGGCCTCCTCGGCCTCGTCGACGCCTTCGCCCAGCCCCTTCACCAGATCCTCCCAGGGGGCCTGCTCCTGCGAACCCGCGGAGCTGCGCGGCGCCGCCTTTTCGGCCGGAATCCGTTCGCGTTCCTTCACCGGTTTCGGCGTCGCTTCCGTTTCGTCCGGAGTTTGATCCTTCCAGAAGTCGATCAGGCGCGTAATTTCGCGGTCGGTGACAAAGCATCCCTGGAGCCGCACCGGCGACCCGGCTTCCGGGGAGAGATAGAGCATGTCCCCGCGCCCGAGGAGCGATTCGGCGCCGGGCGTATCCAGGATCACCCGGCTTTCGATCGAAGATGGAACAGCGAAAGCGATCCGGGCCGGGAAGTTGGCCTTGATCAATCCGGTCACCACGTCGGTGCTGGGACGCTGGGTGGCCACGATCAAATGAATTCCGACGGCGCGCGACATTTGCGCCAGGCGTATCAGGTGCCGTTCGGTTTCATCCGGCGCGGTCATCATCAGGTCGGCCATCTCGTCCAGCAGCACGACCATGCGTGGAAGCGTCTCCCCGTCGCCGCGAGAGGATACTTTGCGGTTGTAATCGTCGATGTGGCGTGCGTGCAGTTCCTCAAGCAGTTTGTAGCGCCGGTCCATCTCGCGCGTGCACCAGCGCAGCACCGAGACGATCCGTTCCAAATCGGTTTCCACTTTGCCGAGAATGTGCGGCAGGCCGTTGAAGCGCACGAGCTCTACCATCTTCGGGTCGATCAATACCAAGCGCAGCCGCTCGGGAGGATTGTTCGCCACCAGGCAGGCGGTGATCGCGGTGATGCACACCGACTTTCCGGATCCGGTTGTTCCGCCGATGAGTAGATGGGGCATGGTGGCCAAATCGGCGCATAGCGGCTGTCCGGCCACGTCGAGTCCTAGCGCGATAGCCAACGGCGATCGAACCTTCTGGAACGCGGCGGATTGCATCACCATGCGCAGGCGCACCAACGATGAGCGTCGGTGTGGAACCTCGATGCCGACGTAGGATTGACCCGGCACAGGCGCCTCGATCCGCAACGTAGGCGCGGAGAGCGCGAGTGCCAGATCGTTGGCCAGGGAGGAAATTTGTGATACACGTACTTTCGCGCGGCGGACTTCGCCGTCGGGTCCGGCTTTCTCCACGAAACCCGGCTCCACACCGAACTGGGTGACGGTCGGGCCGGTGCGGAAGGAGATCACCCGCGCGGGAATTCCGAATTCATCCAAAGTTTTTTCGATCGTGCCGGCGATCTGATTGATTTCGCGGATCGTGGGCGCGGAGAGTTCCCCGCCCTCGAAGATCTCGATCGAGGGCAACCCCTTCTCGCGTTTGGTGCGGGGCGGGTTTTGTTTTTCCTTCAAGGTGGAACCGGGCTTGAGGTTTTTTCGGAACTGCGGAGGCAACGTAGGGGAAGGTGATGCAGAGGTTCCGCGGTTTGGCGAATCCGCCGAAGCGGCGGCCGGCGCCTTCTGTTGATTGGCGTCCGGATTGGGCGCCGAGGATGCCGATCCGGTGCGGGAAGAAGGCTGTGCGCCGAAAGCTTCCCGTTCCGTTGGCCTCCCCGCCGCGCCCACCTGCTTCATCCCGCGGTCCATCCCCGCTGCAAAGCCGATGATCTTATCCCACGAAATTCCGAAACCGTACCAGGAAAAGGCGAGAACTATCGCCGCAAGCAGCAGCCCTTGCCAAACCGGCGGCATGAGGTATCCGAGCAGGATAAGAATTCCCCAGCCAATCAAGCCGCCACCGCGTCCGGCTTCCGATTCGACCAGGGTGGACGCGGCCAGGAGCGAGCCCAAACCCAGCAGCGCGATGGCTGCAAGTTCGAGTGCGATGACGCGCGTCCAGGAGACGGCCGGCGCCTTGCCCAGGCGCCCGAGCAGCATTCGGACGGCAATCCACGCCAGCGCCAGAGGCAATAAAACGGCGCCCCATCCCATCCAGCGGATCATCAGGCCGCGGAGCGCATCGATCAGGGTTCCATGGGCCAACCCGGGCAATGCGATCAGGCAAAGCGAGGCGAGCAGCCCCAGGCCGACGATAATCCCGTCTTCCGCGTACGGCCGGATCAGCGGCAGAAAATTCGCTGCCCGGTTCCCTCTGGAGGAACGGTTCGAAACCGGTCCGCCCGCGGAAGTTTTCATTCCCCGGGATCCGTCTCAGAGTCGGCGGTTGGGCCGGTTTCCTCAGACGATTCAAGCGGAATGGGCGGCGGAGTTTCCACCAGTTCATTGGCATGGCGCAGGCTGAGCGCCAGCCGGCGCGATCCGCTTTCCACCGAGATGACCCGCGCGGTCACTTCTTCCCCTTCGGTGACGATGTTGCGCGGGTGGGAGAACGGCCCGTCGGCCAACTCGGAGATATGGATCAATCCCTCCACTCCTTCCTCGAGCGAAGCGAACGCGCCGAAACTGGTCACGTGGGTGATCCGGCACGTCACCCATTTTCCGGGAATATACCGTTCGGGCACAGTCAGCCACGGATCGGCTTGAAGCCGTTTCAGGCTGAGCGCAATGCGCCCCTGTTCGCGGTCGACGCTGATTACTTCCACGTCGACCTTCTGGCCGATGGTTACAAAATCGGCGGGGTTGTGCACCCGTCCCCAAGAGATCTCGGAGAGGTGCACCAACCCTTCCATGCCGCCGAGGTCGATGAATACGCCGAAGGTGGTGATGTTGGTCACCTCGCCCTGGACGCGGTCGCCCACCTGAACCTTGGCCAGCAATTCGGCGCGGCGTCCGGGCGCGGCCTGGGCGGCGCGTTCGGAGAATACCACTCGCCCCTTTTCCGGATCGAACTCGATGATCTTGGCATGGATCGTCTGGCCGATCTTGCGGTACATCACCGTCTGGCGCTCCTCGTCGCTGGTCAGCGAGGGAACACCGATCAGATGCGAGAGCGGGATGAATCCGCGGATGTGATCGCCCTCCACCAGGAGACCGCCGCGGTTGACGCCGGTCACCGTGAGTTCGGTGATGCCGTCGCTCTCATAGAGCGCGCGGGCCGCCGCCCAGTCGTAGGAAGTCTGGGTTCGCTCATAGGGGGCGGAGTCCTGCGACGGCGGGCGTCGCTCGCCGTATTCCTCCGAGAGGACGGCCGACCACCAGGATTCACTGGGCAGATCGGACGACGAGGCGTCGCGGGCAAACTTTGCATCCGGCGGACGCGTCGTGCGCGGAGCGGATGCCGGCGCGGGCGGCGCGGAGGGAGCGGGAGATGCCGCGGGGGGCGCGGGCGGACGCGAATTCCGCATTATCGAGTTCAGATGTTTGGGGGTAAGAGAGTAAAGGTTTTTCATGCTATTTCCATCCTTGAAAGAATTTGCACTTTGTGCAATCTACCCAACGACTTCATAATCGGTCGCCGGTTCGTTCGACTGCTTTTCCATGGCGGCGATCACGCGCGCCACTTCTTCGATGGCCAATTTCTGTTTCCGGTAAAGATCCGCTTCGGATACGGCCAGCCGAAGCGCCACATCGCGGACCC